>DATCFI010000105.1:0-5979 GCA_036509585.1 Hanamia sp.
TGCTGTTTTGCCATTGTCAAACTCCTTGAGAATGCTGGCAATTTGATTCGGACTAAATTGACTTTTTTTCATTGTATTACGTTTTTAAAGTTAAATATTTTGTCTACTTTTAAAACGTACTATTTTTGGGGGAGCTTACAAGAGGAGAGTGCCGCAGTGACTGCGTCTATTGAAAATGCAGATGGTTTTGCGCAGGTATTCCCAGAACATAAATACCACATCATTGATGTGCTGCAAAAACACAGGCATATCGTTGGCATGACCGGAGATGGAGTGAATGATGCTCCCGCTTTAAAGAAAGCCGACTGTGGTATAGCCGTTTCCGGTGCGACAGACGCCGCAAGAGCGGCAGCATCAATCGTTTTGCTAACTCCCGGTCTTTCTGTAATTATTGATGCGATTAAGGAAAGTCGCCGCATTTTCCAGCGCATGAATAGCTACGCGATTTACCGGATAGCTGAAACATTACGTGTGTTGTTTTTTATGACACTGGCAATTATCGTATTTAATTTTTACCCGGTTACGGCAGTAATGATCGTAATGATCGCTTTACTTAATGACGGTGCGATTCTTTCCATTGCCTATGATAACGTGCATTACAAAGACAAGCCTGAGGCATGGAATATGCGCATGGTATTGGGTATTTCCACAGTGCTGGGTATAATAGGAGTTATTGCCGCCTTCGGGCTTTTTTACCTTGCCGAGCGTCTCTTTCATCTTGACCGTGACCAGGCACAGACCATGATGTATTTGAAATTGTCTGTAGCGGGGCATCTAACGATCTTCCTTACACGAACACGCGGGCCTTTCTGGTCTATTCGCCCTGCAAAGATTTTATGGATGGCTGTCCTCGGCACACAAATCATAGCAACTTTAATAGCGGTATATGGTTTATTTATGACACCTCTGGGCTGGGGTTGGGCAGGCTTCGTATGGGGATATGCGTTGGTTTGGTTCCTGATTAATGACCGCATAAAATTACTTGCCTACCGGATCTTTGACAGGACAAAATCCAAATCGAAAACCGGGACTGCTGTATTACAAAAAACAGAAGACAAGGCCAGTTCAGCATCTGTAACAAGCGCTGAAACTAAGACTGACACCAAGGAAGGAACTACAGCAGAGGTAAAAGCTAAACCTGCTAACGATGCCAAAGAAGAACCAAAACAGGAAGTCAAGGCCGAGGCAAAACCAGCAGATAATATCGAACCGAAACCTGACGTAAAAGCAGAAACGAAACCGACAGACACAACAGGCCCGAAACCTGATGCAAAAGCAGCGGCAAAAACGGAACATGCTACTGAAAGCAAAGATGAACCGAAACAGGATGTCAAGGCGGAGGCAAAACCAGCACAAACAACGGAACCTAAACCCGAGGTAAAAGAAGATACAACAACCGATTTAAATCCGGAGATCGCGAAGCGGGCTTACGAAATTTTCGAAGGACGAAGCCGCCAGAATGGGCCTGCCCTTAGTGATTGGGAGCAAGCGAAACTAGAGATGGAGATTGACAAATTGAAAGCGGCTTCGACCACAGAAACTAAAGACGCAGCGCCTAAAGCCGTAGCAAGTAATGAACCTAAACCTGAAGATGCAGCGGCAACCAATTCCGAAGGCAAAGAGGATGCAGTCCCAAAAAGTAAAGAAGAACCGGCAAATGAAGCGCCGCAGACTGTTCAGCGGGTGCATAAACTCTATGAAGAGTTAGGTCGCGAAGACGTAAAAGAAGCACAGGATTGGGAGAAAGCGCACCAGGATAAACAGGATAAATGAAAAAAGAAAAAAACGATAAAACGGATTTGAAGGGATTCGTCTATGTTGCTGTGGGCGTTGCGGCAGTTGGTGGGCTGCTTTTCGGCTATGATACCGGCGTTATTTCAGGAGCTATTCTCTTCATCCAAAAGCAATATGCTCTATCGTCCATTATGGAGGAAGTGGTGGTTAGTTCCGTTTTGGTGGGGGCAATCTTTGGCGCTGTTATGGGTGGTGCGCTTACCGACCGTTACGGGCGACGAATAATGATCATACTCGCTGGTATTATTTTCACCCTTAGCGCCATCGGAACTGCCTTTGCCCCGTCAGTTACCTGGTTAATTACCGGAAGGTTGATTAGTGGAATCGCTATTGGTATTGCGTCATTTATTTCCCCGATGTATATAGGAGAATTGGTGCCGGCAAAGGTGCGCGGGTCATTGGTAGCGGTTAACATGCTTGCGATTACCACAGGAATCGTTGCTTACCTTGTTGATTACGCTTACTCCGGTAGTGAGAGTTGGCGATATATGTTTGGCCTGGCAGCGATACCATCTATCGGCCTTGTTATTGGCATGTGGTTTTTACCTGATAGTCCCCGTTGGCTGATTAGTAAATCAAAAGTGAAAGAAGCGAAGCTGGTTTTACAACGTGTGCGAACAGAAGTTGATGTAACTCCGGAAATTACGGATATCCAAAAAAGCATGGAAATGCAGGGCAAAGGCGGTTTTAATGGATTATTTCAGCATTCGCTAAAGATGCCGTTGATTGTGGGTTTGGGGTTGGCGATATTTCAGCAGATAACAGGAATTAATACGGTTATTTATTACTCTCCCACCATTTTCAATTTTGCAGGTATTAATGCTGCAGGTCCCGCGATATTAGCTGGCGCCGGCCTTGCAGGTCTCATGTGGTGCTTTCATGTACTGGCCATCTTCCTGATAGACCGTGTTGGAAGAAGGCCTTTGTTATTAACCGGAGTTGCCGGCCAGGTTATTGGCCTTGCGGTTCTTGGCGCTGCTTTTCAATTTCCGCAGTTGGCAAGTTTCAAAAGCTTTATTGCAATCGGAGGGCTTGGCATCTATGTTGCTTGTTTTGCTTTTGGTCTTGGACCTATTTTTTGGCTTTTGATTTCTGAAATATATCCCCTGAAAGTTCGCGGGGCGGCCATGAGCGCCGTAACGGTTACTAACTGGGCGATGAACCTTATAGTAGCAGTTACGTTTCTGAGTTTGGTTTCATTCTTAGGGCATGCATTCACTTTTTGGCTTTATGGAGTGATAGCCATAGGTGCCTGGATCTTTTTTTATAAGCTGGTTCCTGAAACAAAAGGGAAAAGCCTGGAACAGATTGAAGAACATTGGCGGTCTGGGAAAACATCAAAGTCACTATAAATGAGGATAGAAAAATTGTCCGAACGCATTTTAGGAATTAATAGAATAAAGTGTTTAGGACGCTAATACCGGAACTCTTAGCATTTTCTGGCATGATATTTTTACCTGCGTTTTCGAAAATAAATACAGCAAGTGAATTCAGGCCACAAGGAAATATTTCAACTTATCCTTCGGCGCGTTTCATTTTTACCACAAAGTCTCGAAGAGCACGAAGGATTTTTTCTACGAAAAAATAAAAAAAAACGAAGTTTTTTACTTTGTGTGCTTCGTGCTCTTTGTGGTTAAATTCTCTTTTGGTTCTGGCTTTTCCAGGTTAGGTCTTGATGACCTGAATTAGCTAAATCAACGCGGTCAAAGAGCAGCAGTTGAAAGAAAACAAATCAGCTTTTAATTCCAGCGTTCCTGTAAGCTGAAAGACAAAAAGAGTTTTTATGAAGTAATATCACAGCAAACAAACAAATTTCAATGATTTTTCTTTTCTAAGCTGTGTTCTTTATCTGGAAACTTGACTGGGACAGGGCCTTATGAACTAAACGAATTATTCTAGGAAAATAAAAAAGATAACAGCTATGTCACACGCCGATTTTAAATGCAACGTAACTCACGCTTCAGCCAACTTAACTCATTTCTGGGAGCACACAGTCGGCAGCAGCCATGCAACGATGGCTTTGCGTGCAGATTGGCAAAAACAATTAACCCGCTGCAACAGGGAACTTGGTTTCAGGCATGTGCGCTTTCACGGCGTACTTTGCGATGATATGGGCACACTCGTGGATGAAGAAAACGCCCTTGTTTATTCCTTCTTTAATGCAGACCAGATCTGTGATTTTTTACTTTCCATTGGTATGCGGCCCTTTATGGAATTGTCATTTATGCCAAACGCACTTGCTTCCGGTTCTGATACTGTTTTTCATTACAAAGGAAATGTCACTGCCCCGAAAGATTATGATGATTGGGAAACATTGATACAAAAACTGGTAGAACATTGGGTGCAGCGCTATGGACTGCCTGAAGTGAGCCAGTGGTTTTTTGAAGTGTGGAATGAACCTAACCTTGATGCCTTCTGGAAAAAGACACAGGCAGATTATTTCAAACTTTATCATCATACCGCGAATGCTATTAAAAATGTACACAAGAGTTTAAAAGTAGGCGGACCGGCTACTGCGGACAATGCATGGATCACCGAATTCATGGAATATTGTGATGAGAATGAGGTACCTGCAGATTTTATTTCTACGCACCATTATCCAACAGATGCTTTTGGCAAACCGGGCGATGAAACGATTACCCAGCTTTCTAAAAGCAAACGAAGTGTACTGCAAAAGGAAGCAAAGAAAGTAAAAAAACAAGCGCTGGGTAAACCGGTATATTATACGGAATGGTGCACCTCCTCCAACCCTTTTGATGAATTGCATGATATGCCTTACGCCGCCTGCTTTATCATTAAAACAGTAATTGAAGCAAATGGAATTGTGGAGGGATACAGCTACTGGACATTTTCCGACATTTTTGAAGAAAATTATTTTTCATCTGTTCCCTTTCACGGTGGGTTTGGCCTGATGAATATTTATGGAATTCCCAAACCTGCCTACCGAGCATACCAGTTGTTGCACAGGCTTGGAAATGAACTTTTAAAAGTTACGGGCGAACATGATACCGTTGATGTTTGGGTGATGCGTAAAAAGGACACCATAAATATTATGATTACCAACTGGGCGTTACCCCTTCATCCTATAAAAACAGAAATAGTAAAAGTGCAATCAGAAAATATTAAAAAAGTAAAGGCCTCCTTTATAGAAAGAATTGATGACAGCCATGCGAATGCGAGAAAAACGTGGAAAAATATGGGCAGCCCGGGCAGCCTCACGCCTAACGAAGTCTCCGCACTGGAGGTAGCTTCTGCCCTTATAATGGAGCCTTTCGCAATGAAGCAAGTAAAAGGTTCGGTATTTGCTGAGGTAACGGTGCCTCCGCAGGGAATCGCTTTTATAACATTAGAACTGGAATGAAAAAAATAATAAAGTCGAAAGAAAAAAATTATACAAACCCTCAAGGCCCGGATGAAGAAATGCTCGGTGTTTTGCAGCGGGAGACTTTTGATTATTTTCTAAAAGAGGTTAATCATAAAACAGGGTTGATTGCGGATAAAACCCAGCCAGGTTCTCCATCAAGTATTGCCGCAACGGGCCTGGGGCTTAGTTGTTATATAGCAGGAATTGAACGTGGATTTATAACACGGGCTGACGCGATAAAAAGAACACTTACTGTTTTAAGATTTTTCTATAATAGTAGCCAGAGTACCGAAGTGGATGCCACAGGATACAAAGGATTTTATTATCACTTTCTTGATATGGAAACCGGGAAACGGGTTTGGAAATGTGAACTTTCAACGGTGGATACTGCTATATTATTAGCCGGTATTTTGACAGCAAGATATTATTTTACGGGTGAAAATAAATCCGAAAGTGAAATACGCCAACTTGCTGATAAACTCTATGAACGGGTAGATTGGCAGTGGGCACTGAACGGAAAAGACTCTATTTCGCATGGCTGGAAACCTGAATCAGGATTCCTTCGTTCCCGTTGGAATAAGCAATATTGCGAGGCACATATTATTTATATACTGGCGCTCGGCTCGCCAACTTTTCCAATTAATTCTAACGGATATAAAAAGTGGATATCCACGTTTGATTGGATAAAACTTTACGACATAGAATGCATTTATGCGGGTCCGCTCTTTATTCACCAGATGTCTCAAATATGGTTGGATTGCAAAGGCATCTCTGATGATTTCAACAGAAAGATTGGTATTGATTATTTTGAAAACAGTCGC
>DATCFI010000106.1:0-18151 GCA_036509585.1 Hanamia sp.
GGTATTCACGACTTAAACGATTTATTCTATAAAAAGATAAAATATTTTTGTTTACCAAACAATGTTCGTCCATATTACCTATTTTATTATTGGTCAAATGTTCCAACTTTTCTCATAATGACAACCATGTTCCAAAAACATTTTACAATTATTTTGGCGTTATGCTTTTCTGCGGCGTTACAAATAAAGGCACAGACGCATATAATTGATAGCTTAAAAAATAATATTGCTATTGCAAAGACACCTTCGGCGGAATACAATGCATTAATAGCTTTGTGTGATAAATGGAAATCGTTAGAGGCTGACACTGTTTATAAATACCCCTTTGTTGCAAAAGAACTGGCTGTTAAACAACAAAAAAATGAGGATGCAGATTTTGCAGATTATTATCTCGCGGCCTGTCTGGTTAAAAAAAATAAATTGAACGCCTCGCTAATTGAATTAAATAAGCTTTGGAGCAAATACAACAATTACAGTAATGGCAAGCATAATCTTCATAATAAAATCCCGGAGTTAAAGGCTACAGTGTTTATTAGGACCAATGATTTTAAAAGCATGATGAATAGCGGCTATGAATGGTATACTATTTCTGAAAAAAATAATGATACAGTCGGTGAAATAAGCGCGTCTACCAGTATAGGCACTGCAAACTTAAGAACGTTTAAATATGAAAATGCGTTGCAATGGTATTACAAAGCCTTTAATTTAATGTATGACGAGCCATACAAGACCATGTTTCTTGCGCCTTATGCAAATACAGCTATCGCTTATCTCTATTTAAAAAAAGAAGATTCAGTTTTTGTTTATTGCAAAAAAGCTATTGAAGTTGCAAAAAAACAAGATAATCCTGGTTCAATATCTTATTGCCTTAGGCAATATGGACAAATGCTTACTGAATTTAATCATTTGAAAGAAGCAGAATCCCCATTAGTAGAGGCATTGACAATGAGTAGAAGTATTGGCGATAAGCACGACGTTCTAATTAATACGACTGCATTGGCAAGCTACTATGCAAAAGTGCCTAACACAAAAAACGGGATTTCAATTTGCCTGGATGGTTTGAATTTTTTAAGAAAAAATGAGGATTCGGATTTAGATGCTAAGGTTCAACTATTTCAGTCACTTTCTGAAAATTATAAAGTTGCGGGAGATTTTAAGAGCTATGCAGATATACTAGACAGCATAGCTGAAGTAAAGGAAAAAATCTATGAGAAAAATGCTGCTACTGACCTCGCCGAAATGCAAACCAAATATGAAACTCAAAAAAAGGAGAATACGATTGCCACGCAGAAATACGATTTAGCAAGGAAGAACTCTATTATTTCTAGTGCAGCCGTTATCATGCTGGCCATCCTGCTTTCTGGTTTTGTCGTATTTAAATCCTGGAAAAAGAATAGCTTACTTAAACTACAGGAAATGGCCTTAGAAAACGAACGGAAAACCATTGAAGCGGTTACTAAGGCTAAAGAAGATGAACGTCAGCGTATACTTGCCGATTTACACGATGATGTTGGCGGAGGTCTCAGCACCATACGCATGGTTAGCGACCTGATAATCAAACAACATGAAAAAATACAGACGGTAAACGATTATGCACTTAAAATATCAGGTATAACCGCTGAAGTTGCCCAACGTATGAACGTGATAATATGGGCATTAAATAGTGAAAATGACACGTTTCTGAATTTATGCGAATATATCCGGCAGTACGGTTATGATTTTTTTGATGGTAGCCTTATTCAATTTGAATGTAAACTACCCGATGGTATAGACGACTTTGTACTTAGTGGCCTTCAACGAAAAAATATTTTTATGTGTGTTAAGGAGGCCTTGCACAACATCTTAAAACATTCAGATGCCAAAAATGCCTCTTTAAAAATTGCTATGAAAAATAAGCAATTGAATATTACAGTTTCGGATAATGGCATAGGTCTGGTTAACAAAAACAAGTTTGGCAATGGCCTTAGCAGCCTCCAAAAACGCATGAAGGAAATTGGGGGTAGCGCAACATTTGAATCCAATGAGGGTACATCAATAGAATTTAAGATGGACATATAAAATACTTCTTTTATTACTATTGTTCCCCCGTATATAGTGGAAAAGGCGGGTATGCACAACGATGTAGGTTCGTTCTCCTCATTATAAAAAAAACTTTTGCAAAGCAAAAAGAAAAAGAGAATTGAACTCAAAGAAACAAAGAGCACGAAGTTAGCCTTCATGGCTCACTAACTATCTACTTCAGGTATAAATTGGGAGCATTATTATTTAAAAAATAGAAAATACAAATTGGACTCATAAGTTCGTTGGCTGTATTCATCTATCGGTGATGGTAGAATCTAAGTACAGAGTTATGACATTACCTTTCATTTATCGCCAGTTTCCTCATAAGATATTTCTTCTGCACTCTCTTCAGTAGTCTTTCTTGCAGGTGCAGCACAACTTCCCGCTCCGAAGCAACCGGTATTTGTGATAGCGGTCACCAAAAAGAAACCGGCTATAGCTCCTACCAACATATCATGGGTTTGAATGGCCTGCACTATGAAAAGTATGCCAAATACCAGCCGTAACCACCGCATAAAATGCCAGCCTGTAAATAATGTTTGTTTAATCGTTTCCATAATTTGATAATTTAATAACAAGGGCACGGTTATAATTTATTTTGCAATCCATTCCAACTTCCACCATTGAATACAGCTGTGTACCCATGCGATTCCAGGATCCTTTTAGCTGTTCCACTTCTCATTCCTGAAGCACAGCAACAAATAATGCACCTATTCTTGTTCTTAAGTTTCGACAAATTATTGCTCAACTGGTCTACAGGAATGTTGATTGAATTTTTGATATGTCCTCCCTCAAATTCTCCTTTGCTACGAACATCCAAAACAATAGCACCCTGTTTTAACAATTCATTGTAATCCGGTTGGGGTTTCATTCCTAATAAATTTTTAATAACCTGTATCATTGTTTTGTTATTTGTTTATTTTCTTTTTTAAAAATGTTTAATAATAATCCTCCCATCAAGGCTCCATATAAAGTACTGTTCAGGGGCCTTGAAGTAATAGCGCAGGTGCCACTGTTGCACCCTACAAAATGATAATAGAGATAACCACCGATAGAGCCAAGAATAACTCCTATAATAGTGAGTTGATATTTTTTAAAAAAATCTTTCATGGTTTGAATCATGCTTTATTATTTTAATTTGCCAGGACTTCAGCTTCCAGTTTGTTATTAAATATTTGAACCCCATTATAATTTACTTCCCAGGTAACAGGCAATGCTTTCTTCAACATACTGCTAACGCCACAATATCTTTCCTGTGAATCAGTTACTGCATTTAAAGCAGCATCTTTAACTTCTTCAGTGCCTTTAAAATCATAAATTACATGAATCGCAATGTATTCAATCGGCGCCCTTTTGCTTATTTCTCCAATAACTTTCATGTCAAATTCATCAGGAATTTTATCGGCTTTTCTTAAGATTGCTGCAACATCCATTCCTGTGCAACCGGCCAAAGCCGTTAACACAAAGGGTTTGGGAATAGGCCCATTATCTTCGCCTCCAACTTTTTCAGGACCATCCATTACGATGGTATGTCCGTTTACCAATGCATTAAATTGCATCTTGCCCATCCATTGTACGTCTATTTCGTGTGTCATGTTTAGTTTAATTTTTCTTGTTGTTTAATATATTGTTTTTTTCTTGTTGAGATTCCGAGAAAGTACCATATCGGACAAAAGTCGAAGAAGGCAGTTATCAAAAAGATTGCTGCCACGATCAATAATACTATGGCAACTGTTCCTGAGATTACATTGGTAAAATACAATACCACTACTAAAACTGCCAGGAGGATTCTTACTGTCCTGCAATGATTCCGATGTTTGTTTTCATTGCTTAAGTTTTTATTGATAAATAATTATTAGAATGCATTTTAAATTATCTCCGGTTGGTGTCTCCAAACGGTGTAGACAAGCAGCGTTTATAAATTATCAATTACGCGATTCAGTTTTTCTCTTACCTGCATTGCCACGCTGCCAAGCGATTCGTTTTTTATGGCCATCATGGAAGCCACAGGGTCAACAGCAGAAACTTCTACTTTACCATCTTTACGCTCTTGTATTATTACATTACAGGGAAGCATAGTGCCAATGGCATCCTCTGCTAACAAAGCCTCGTACGCGAAGTGCGGATTACAAGCACCGAGGATTTTGTATTTTCTAAAATCTACATCCAACTTCTTTTTCAAAGTATCCTGCACATCAATTTGAGTAAGCACACCGAATCCTTCTTTCTTTAATTCCCCGGTAACTTTTTCAATTGCTGTGTCAAAATCATCATTCACTGTTTTAGAAAAATGGTAGCTCATATTTTGTTGTTTAAGAGTGATTTAAAATGATAAGGCAAAGTTGCTCTAAGGAAAGTTCGGGATTGGTAACATTTGTTACATATAGGAATATTTTAAGAATTTGTTTATTGAATCACACAAACATATTTAATAGCCAGATTATTTGGATGATGAGGGGCATGTTTTGGCATGATATTTATCAGGTCATAAAGCCTAATGATTCAGAGGAAAATTATTCATCAAAATCATTTGCGTACGTTGATAGACGGACGCTTATTCAACATTATCAGAATCTCGCCAACGGAGGATCTTCTTGCATTTACGCTAGTCAAATAAGAAACTGTTGAAGACGTAATTTCATTATTAAAAAAATAGTTTACGATTTCCGGCCAAATTGAGTAGGCGGCAAAAGCCTGCCAACAGGGTTTGAATCTATCAAAGTTGAACATCTTTAGTAAGCCCCGACATAGGCACGCCGTTAATTAGGATCAAGAGAGTTGTGTAAATAATTTACCAGTTTCACTTCGACAAATACGGTCGCTTTTAAATAAAATGATGATATTAAATCCCCTATTAGTTCCTTATTAGGACAATTATATAAGCAGAGATTAGAACACTGATTGTTATGTGCTTTCGGAATAACAGCAATATAAAAAAGCTTTCTGGCTCGGCGCCCTTCCATCGATGGTGTTGATAGTTAAACTGGCACAGATTATGTTACGGTCGCAAAGAGGAGTCCGAAAACGCCCATCACTAAAGTTTTCGCAGTTGCTGGTTAATGACGGTAACATCGTATTAAAGAAATGTAAATTATATGAGTCTCCACAACTCAAAGGGCGATTGAGGATTAAATTACAAATATGAGTTGCCACATTTCGGGAACATCTTGCTCAACTATGGTGATTCATAAGAATTAAAAAAAATAAGCCGAAAAATAAACCAATAACAATTAAATATTAAATTAAATTATGAAACAAGTATTCAGATCATTTAACATCGGCATCTGTGTTGTCGGTAGTATGTTTCATTTTGAACAGTTGCAACTCAAGCGGTGATAAAACTGCGTCGGCAACGACGGACACTACCACTACAGCCACTACAGCAACTACCACTACGGCCCCAGCTCCCGCCGACACGACAACCGCAGCAGCTACTCCGGCAAAACTTACTGATCCTGAAATAGCTTCGGTAGCTGTTACAGCTGACCAGATTGATATCGATTATGCTGCTATTGCCACGAAAAAATCCAAAAACAAACAGGTTCTGGAATTTGCTGCAACTATGGCCAAAGACCATGGAAGTGTAAATGCAAAAGCCGTTGCATTGGCTAAAAAATTGGGTGTTACCCCACAAGACAATCCGACTACGCAATCATTACTTTCGCAAGCGACTACTACTAAAGAAATGCTCAACTCAAAATCAGGTGCTGATTTTGATACGGCTTACATAAATAATGAAGTAGCTTATCACCAGGCAGCTATAGGAGTAGTAGAAAATACATTGATACCAGACGCCACTAATCCGGAATTAAAAAGTTTACTCGAATCTGCATTGCCAATCTTTAAAGGACATTTGGCACATGCTGAAAAGATTCAGGCAGCACTTGCAAAAAAATAAACGAGTGAGAATTTTCAGAAACAGTGCGTATTTGTTATACGCATTGTTTCTTTTAACTGGTTGTTTGGAGTGAAATCAAAATCACGTAATTCAAATACCTTTTTGACGAATAGGACGCAAGCGCGGTAATTGAAGATTAGGGAATTTTAAGAATTAATTGAAGCAAAGTCGCAGATATAAAAAATTATTGTTCGATTATTTATCGACACAATAAATAGGTAAAAGGAACCTGTTGCTCAAATGCCAACAGGTTACCTGAGGAGAAATTTTACGGCTCTATAATCACTTTCATTGCTTTTTCCTTACCGGCATTTCCAAATACTTCATAGGCTTTCATGATATCAGCCAATTTGAAGTGATGGGTTATTAATTTATTAGGATCTATTTTCTCTGATAAAACCACTTTTAATAACATTGGGGTTGTATTGGTATTTACCAACCCGGTTCTTAAAGTAATGTTCCGGATCCAGAGATCCTGAAGTTTCAGTTCTACACTTTTACCATGCACTCCGACGTTGGCAATATGCCCGCCAGGGCGAACCACATTCTGACAAATATCAAAAGTAGCCGGAACTCCAACTGCTTCAATTGCTACATCTACACCGTCTTTTGTTTCAGATAGAATCCGTTTTACGGCGTCCTCTTTACCTGAATTAATGATGTCAGTAGCGCCAAATTTCTTAGCCATTTTTAAACGGTTATCATCCACGTCAATCACGTATATTTTTGCCGGTGAATAGAATTGGGAAGTCAGTAAAACAGACATGCCTATTGGCCCGGCTCCAACAATAGCGATGGTATCGCCCGGTTTTACATTTCCGTTCAGTACCCCAATTTCATGGCCGGTTGGCAAAATATCACTTAACATCACTAAGGCTTCTTCATCGGCTCCTTTGGGAATATGATGCAGGCTATTATCTGCATGCGGAATGCGTACATATTCCGCTTGCGTTCCATTAATCAAATGCCCAAGAATCCAGCCGCCGTCTTCACAATGCGAATACATTTGTTTTTTGCAATATTCGCAGGTGCCATCGGAAGTAATACAGGAAATAATTACATGCTCACCTTTTTTAAAACTCCGGACTCCGGAGCCTACTTCTTCAATTACTCCAACTCCTTCATGCCCGAGCGTGGTTCCGGGTTTGCAGGAAGGCGTTTTGCCGTGCAGAATTCCAAGGTCTGTTCCACAGATCGTTGTTTTAATAATTTTTACCAGGGCATCAGTTGGTTTTTCAATGACTGGTTTAGGAATGTCTTTCAACGCGATTTTTCCGGGGCCGCCATACACGAGCCCTTTCATAGTTGTTTTCATGATTGATAATTTTATTTAAAAAATGTTGTTTACTATTAATTAAAAGATCCGGGTAAACGAATAATAAATAGTCTTTCCACTCCTATCTCTTCTTCTTCCAATTGCAGATTAAACTCCTCTTTTACCCATTACTGTTTATGTAATTACGTTTACACCAGCGTAATTTTATTTCTTCCAAGATTTACCAAACCTTCATCTTCCATTTGTTTCAGAAGCCGCGAAACCACTACACGGTCTGTTCCCAACTCATTCGCCAATTGTTCATGCGTTACATTCAGCGTTTTGCTTTTTGCATGTTCACACTTCGTTTTTATAAAGTTAAAGAGGCGCTCATCCATCTTTTTAAAAGCGACTGCGTTCACTACTTCCAATAATTCCTCGAAGCGTTTATTATAGAGCATAAAAATATAATCCAGCCATTGCGGAAATTCTTTTAAAAACAATGAAACTTTTTCCGTTGGCAAAAAGAGTATTTCCGTATCCTCTTCTGCTATCACTTTTACTTTGCTTAACTCATGGTGCATACCTCCGAGGAAAGACATGATGCAACTTTCACCGGCTTTTAAATAATAAAGCAAAATCTCTTTGCCTTCTTCATCGGTTCTCATCACTTTTGCAATCCCTTTAATAACTATTGGAATAGAACGGATATTGGCGTTATCGTTTAAAATAATTTCCCCAGCCGAATAGTTTTTTTGAACGCCGTGTTCATACAACTTTTCGATAAGTTCAGGCGAAGAATGAAATTGCATGACGTTATTTAATGATTCCATGATTCTTTCAAAGCTAAAGGGCTTTTTGTCATTAAATACTCACCATAATCACATAAATAGCTGATATTAATCATGTAAAAATTATCGCCTAAAATGGTTCACTAATAATTTTATTACTTTACTGTAAAATAAAAAATCTCAACCTGATTTCCTGAAAATAGTAATCGGCAGAATTTGTTCGTTTACTGTATTTAATTTTATTCAGGTTCAAAGCGGCTTACGAAGAAAAACTATTGCAGGATAAATTTTCTAATTATGCTGCTTACAAAAAAACGACTGGAATGTTTTTACCCCGGATGAGATTATGATCCATGTTTCCTGCTCATTTAATATGGGATTCCTTTTTTCTCTTTCCCCGCTTATACACTTCAAACCATATCACTGATATAAAAGCAGTAAAAATTGTCCAACTAATTTGCATTCCATCCAAAGAAGTTATTCTAAAAAAAGGAGCAAATGAAGGAATGTATAAAATCATAGCAAGCAAAGTCAGCGTCGCGATTATTATAATTCTTAGTAGAATATTTTTATATTGTAAAGTAGTTATTACAGAAAAATAAAACGACCGGTTTACCAATGTCAAAAATATATTCGCAAAGATCAACGTAGTGAAAACCATAGAACGGGTTAGTTCTTCATTATATCCTTTCTGTACCGAAAATTGATACATAAATAAAGTGCCCGCGGTAATAGCCAATCCCTGGATAATACTGATAGTAAGTTCTTTCAAATTAAAAAATGTGCTGGTCATTTCTCTTGGCGGATGATGCATCGCATTTTTTTCCAATGGTTCATTTTCATAAACGATGGAACACGTCGGTCCCATGATGAGTTCTAAAAATATCACATGAACCGGCGTAAATATGGTGGGATAAATCCATCCTAAAATAAGCGGGAACGCCACTGTTAATATAATGGGAATGTGAATGGAAATAATGTACTGGATTGCTTTTTTTAAATTCGTATAAATCTTTCTTCCCATAGCAACCGCATCTACCATTTTTCCAAAATCATCATCAGTGAGAATGATGGAAGCGGCTTCCTTCGCAATTGCAGAACCACGTTTACCCATTGCAATTCCAATGTTTGCGGCTTTGATAGCAGGACCATCGTTCACGCCATCACCGGTCATTCCTACAATTTGATTTTGCCTCTTAAGGCTTTGAATAATTTTTAATTTTACCTCAGGAAACATGCGGGTAAAAATATTATTATCTATCACTGCGCTATCAAATTTATCGGGGTCGAGAGCAGATAATTCTTCACCATCAATACCTTTTTCCCACCCTCTGAAATCAGCTTGCTTTGCGATGGCGGTAGTAGTTACCAGGTTATCACCGGTAATTATTTTTACTTTTATTCCTGCATCATACAAATGGCTAAATACCTCCGCTATATTCTTTTTTGGCGGGTCATAAAAACCAATCAATCCCAAAAATGTATTTTTAAATTCCTGTTGTGTCGCAGGAAATTCATTTCCCTCAAAGTCAATAATGCCTACACCCAATACGCGCAAACCTTTTCTGGCAAACGATTCTAAATAAGAATTCACTTTATTTCTTTGTTCACTGGTTAAGGAAGAAGATTGCACAATGGCTTCGGGTGCACCTTTGACCGCGATGATTCGCTCTCCATTTTTATTTTCAAAAAGGTGTGTCATCATTGGCGGCTTGCCATCCAAAGGATATTCATGAATCATTTTAAATTCACTCCGGCGGTCAACAGGAATATTTTCTTCATAAGATTTATGGATGGCAATTTCCATGGTATTAAACGGAACACTTTCACTCGCCCACATTGCCGTGCTTATTAATTTTTGCGCGCTCGTACTTTTCCAGTTTTCTTTGGTGAGAACTTCATCGGCGGTAAAATCGTAAAGCTGAAAAATCTCCATCCGGTTTTCAGTGATCGTTCCGGTTTTGTCGGTACACAAAACTGTGGCAGCGCCCAACGCTTCAACGATAGAAGTCTTTTTTACAATGATTCCTTCTTTCATTAAACGCCAGGCACCCAGCGCCATAAAGGTGGCAAGCGCTACAGGAATTTCTTCTGGCAATACCGACATCGCGATCGTCAATCCTCTCAACAAGCTGGTTAAAATATCTTTGGATTGGAAGTAATTGATTCCCCAGATAATTAAAAAGATAACAGCACCTACCAAAGTCATCCACTTTACAAATGTGTTTATCTGTTTTTGCAAAGGGGAAATTTCTTTTTTGATTTCCTCAACCGATTTTCCCAACTCACCCAGTTTGGTATAATTGCCAACAGCGCTAACTTCAAATACGCATTGCCCTGATTCAGGCAGCGTACCGCTAAAGACTTTATTCTCGTTTGGATTCTCAATATTTTTTGTAACACTAAAAGATTCGCCTGTAAGAATGGATTCATTGACAGAAAAATCATTGAGCTGTTTTACAATTCCGTCTGCAGGAATCAATTCGCCTTCTGAAACCACCACATAATCGCCCACGACAATTTCTTCTGCCAGTAAAAATACCGGGTTGTTATCCCTGATTACAGTAGCGTGCGATTGGGTAAATTCTTTTAAAGTATCCAATGCATTCCGGCTCCTGTTGTCCTGGTAAACAGAAATAGCGGAGACGAGGATGATGGCCCCACTCATAAACCATGCATCAGAAAATTCGCCAAGGATAAAATAGATAGCCGCCGCAACTGCCAACAAAATAAACATAGGTTCTGTAACAGCGTCTTTCAAAGAATGCCAGAACGGGCTTGCAGATTTTGATTCTATTTTATTCTTTCCATATTTTTTTCTTGAGGCGCTTACTTCGTTTTTTGTAAGGCCGTGGAATGGAAAGGGATTTGTTGTGTCCATTAAAGCATAATAACTGCCTGAGCAGATAAAAAACGAAATTTAGAAAGTTGACAATCCTTTTTTTAATTTTAGTTGAAATTGTTTGCCTTTTTAGCTAATGATTTTAAAATTTTCCTTTGAGATATATTTTAATGAAATCATTAAAAAGCCTATCGTTACAAAAGTCCTGAACATCATCGCGTAAACAGTTTTTTCCTCGTAAATTCCTCCAGAATAAATATGAATCCCCAAACCAATAAATGCTATGACGAGAATACCAACAGAAAAATTTAATACGATAGTAGTCCATCTTTTCTTTGTGAAAAATCCGTAAGCTGCTGCCATGTATAAAAAGGCACATATGAAATTAGCAACAACTACAAACAACACATAATTGCCTTCTTTTTCACGAATATCAAATAAGCCAAAGATCACGGCAGTACTCATAAATAAAGTAACAATGCCGAATAGGCCAATTATAAAACCGGAAATAAATAATACAATTGATTTCATTTATTATTAATTCAATTTACTATTTGCAAAAATGATTTTCTTTTATGACAATAAATATGATACTCGTCATTAAGGCGAGTGATCAGAAACGATTCTATATACAAGTAAACGAATAAAAACTGATTATTTTTATTTTCAAACTAATCTTCGAAACCATAATAAAATTGGCAAAGAAAATTTTCTCAATCTGAAGGTAAATTCAAAGTAATCATGATGCACATCATTTCCACAACTATTTTTTGTCATTTTTTCAGTGCCTGAAAGCTGCTAATTTTATAAAAAGATAAACATCATGTTCGATACATTGAGTAATAAGCAAATAATAGATGTAATTTCTAATAACGTTGTAGGAAGGTTAGGTTGCCATGCAGATGGTAAAACTTATGTAGTTCCTGTAAGTTATGCTTATGACGGAGATTATATTTATATACGATCTTTCGAGGGAATGAAATTAGCTATGATGAGAAAAAACCCAAACGTTTGTTTCCAGGTTGACAAGATGGAAAGCATGGCTGATTGGGAATCGGTAATTATTTGGGGAAACTTTGAGGAACTTACCGATGCAAAAGAAAGAGAAAAGGGATTAAAGATTTTGCTTTCCCGGATTCTGCCGAATGTATCCACCAACATGGTAAAAATGACTCCGGAATGGCCTTTTCCTACCAATGATTTTAACAGGATAGATGGTATAGTTTATAGAATTCACATCACAGAAATAACAGGCCGATGTGAAAGGCTTGATTCGGAAATATACAGGAAGTGAGCAAATAAAATCCTTTGTAAACTTTCTCTAATCATACTATGTTTTCTAAAAATATAGAATTTATAATTCTGTTTTCACAAAAAGATTATAACCTAACCTTACAGTTCTAAGAACACATCAAAATTTATTTTTATTCCCACTAAATAAGAATTCGTTATAAATGTTGGTTTACTGGATTTCTTTTAAATTAAAACCAGAATGTTTAATAGATTTTTAGGAAATTTGCGGTTCTAATCAAAAAATTTAAAATGAGTCATACTTCCAATACACTTTTCGATAAAGTTTGGGATTCTCATGTAGTACGTAAAATTGAGGATGGACCTGACGTTTTTTTTATTGACAGGCATTTTATTCATGAAGTGACCAGCCCGGTAGCTTTTGGTGGCCTGCAAAGCAGGGGATTAACAGTGATGTTTGCCGATAAAACGTTTGCTACGGCAGATCACAATACACCTACGATCAACCAGCATTTGCCGGTGCAGGATCCTCTCTCTGCAATTCAATTGAAAGCATTAGAGGTGAATTCTGCCAAATACGGTATTTCACATTGGGGTTTAAATAATCCGAAGAATGGAATTGTGCATGTGGTTGGCCCTGAAAATGGAATTACACTTCCTGGTATGACGATTGTTTGCGGAGATTCACATACATCTACTCATGGAGCCTTTGGTGCGATTGCTTTTGGCATCGGCACTTCTGAGGTAGAAATGGTTCTCGCCTCGCAATGTATTATGCAGCCAAAGCCTAAGAAAATGCGCATCAATGTAAATGGAAAATTAGGAAAAGGAATTACAGCAAAAGACGTCGCGCTTTACGTTATATCTAAGTTAACAGCAGCAGGCGCGACAGGATATTTTGTAGAATTTGCAGGTGAAGTTTTCGAAAATCTGAGTATGGAAGGTAGAATGACGGTGTGTAATATGAGCATCGAAATGGGTGCGCGCGGCGGAATGATAGCTCCGGACGAAACAACTTATGCTTATTTAAAAGGAAAAGATAAATCACCCAAAGGCGAAGCATGGGACAAGGCACTTGCTTATTGGAAAACTTTAAAAACAGATGCTGACGCGGTATTTGATAAAGAATATAATTTTGATGCAGCCGATATTGAACCGATGATTACGTTTGGTACCAATCCCGGCATGGGCATGGGCATTAGCAAACATATACCTGTTTCAAAAGATACTGCCAGTGGAAATGCCAGCTACGAAAAATCGCTTAATTACATGGGCTTTCATGAAGATGATGCGATGTTGGGAAAGAAAGTGGATTATGTATTTATAGGAAGTTGTACCAACGGAAGGATTGAAGATTTCCGTGCTTTTGCATCAATCATAAAAGGAAGGAAAAAAGCGGAACACGTTACTGCGTGGGTCGTTCCGGGTTCGCATGTAGTAGAGCAACAAATAAAGGACGAAGGTATTTTGGATATTTTAACTGAAGCAGGATTTGAATTGCGTCAGCCAGGTTGCTCTGCATGTTTGGCTATGAATGACGATAAAATTCCTGCGGGAAAATATGCAGTTAGCACAAGTAACAGAAACTTTGAAGGAAGACAAGGGCCTGGTGCAAGAACAATGCTGGCAAGTCCTTTGGTAGCGGCGGCAGCAGCAGTTACAGGAGTTGTGACAGATCCAAGAGAACTACTTTAAACGTAACGATAACTTAGAACTTTAAACTAAAAACTACGAACTAAATAAAGATGGCTTACGATAAATTTACAGTGCTTACCAGTACAGCAGTTCCAATGCCAATTGAGAATGTGGATACAGACCAGATTATTCCTGCGCGTTTTTTAAAGGCAACCGAGCGCAAAGGTTTTGGTGATAATCTTTTTCGCGATTGGAGGTACAATTCAGATGAATCTCCTAAAAAAGATTTTGTTTTAAATAATCCCATTTATACAGGAAAAATATTAGTAGGGGGTAAAAATTTTGGAAGCGGCAGCAGCCGTGAACATGCCGCATGGGCTATTTACGATTATGGTTTTCGTGCAGTAGTTTCCAGTTTCTTCGCTGATATATTTAAGAACAATTCAATTAATGTTGGTATTCTTCCAGTGCAGGTAAGCGAAGAATTTTTAATAAAAATTTTTAGTGCTATTGAAGCAGATCCTAAAGCAAAATTCGAAATCAGTCTTACGGATCAAACTATAACCATTCTTGCTACCGGCGAACAGGAGCCATTCGATATTAACGGCTATAAAAAACACAACCTGATGAATGGTTTTGACGATATAGATTATTTGCAGGCTATGAAAGAAGACATCAAATCTTTTGCTGAAAAGAGTTTATATTAATTGAGATCATAACAAACTAAAATGCCAAAAAATCAGCGACACATTGAAATAATGGACACCACACTTCGAGATGGCGAGCAAACAAGTGGGGTTTCATTTTCTTCTGTTGAAAAATTAACCATTGCCAAACTTCTATTAACCGAATTAAAAGTGGATCGCATAGAGATCGCTTCAGCCAGGGTTTCGGAAGGAGAATTTGACGCTGTAAAAAAAATTACCAGGTGGGCGAAAGCAAATAAATTACTTGACCGGGTGGAAGTGTTGACTTTCGTCGATGGAAATGTATCTGTAGAATGGATGATAAAATCAGGCGCCAAGGTGATGAACCTGCTTACCAAAGGATCTCTGAATCATTTAACCCATCAACTTAAGAAAAAGCCTGAACAGCATTTTGCTGAGATCGAAGAAGTAATAAAACTAGGTAGAAAAAAAGGTATTGACACCAATGTATACCTGGAAGACTGGAGTAATGGAATGCGTAATTCAAAAGATTATGTATTTCAATATCTCGATTTTCTTTATACGCAACCGGTGAAACGCATTATGCTTCCTGATACATTGGGCATATTGACTCCTTCTGAATCTTATCAATTTGTTTCTGAGATTGTTCAACGTTATCCAAAAATGCATTTCGATTTTCATGCACATAATGATTATGATTTAGGTACAGCGAATGTGCTGGAGGCTTTGAAAGCTGGTGCATCAGGAATTCATCTTACCGTAAATGGGATGGGCGAGCGTGCAGGCAATGCGCCTCTGGCAAGCGCTATAGCCGTGATCAATGATTTCATGCCTGAATTAAGAACATCCGTTGCAGAAAAATCCTTGTATAGCGTAAGCAAACTGGTCGAAACCTTTTCAGGATTTCGTATTTCCGTCAACAAGCCTGTAGTAGGGGAAAATGTATTTACCCAAACAGCAGGCATACACGCAGATGGTGATAAAAAGAATAAACTTTATTTTAGCAAGTTGATGCCTGAACGCTTTGGCCGTCAACGTAAATACGCACTTGGTAAAACGAGTGGAAAAGCCAACATCGAAAACAATCTTTTGCAACTGGGTATTCATCTTACTGATCAGGACCTTAAAAAAGTAACGCAACGAATTATTGAATTGGGCGATAGAAAAGAAATCGTTAGTCCTGCAGATCTTCCCTATATTATTTCTGATGTGCTGGATAGCGGGACCATAGAACAAAAAGTTCGGATTGAGGATTATGTTTTAACGCATTCCAAAGATTTGAATCCATCAGTTACTTTAAAGATTTGTATTAGAGGAGAATCTATTGAGGAACACTCGCAGGGTGATGGACAATATGATGCTTTTATGAACGCGTTAAAAAAAATATATAAGCAAAAGAAGATTGCCCTTCCTGAGCTAACTGATTATACAGTGCGCATTCCGCCTGGAGGAAAAAGTGATGCCTTATGCGAAACAATTATTACGTGGAGCCATAACGGACGAGAGTTTAAAACACGCGGGCTTGATAGCGACCAAACAGTCGCCGCAATTAAATCAACTTTGAAGATGTTGAACAGCATTTAGAAGGCAAGAGGAAGAAAGGCAATAGGCAAAGAGGCAGAAAGGTAAAACGGAAAGTGTTTATTAAATGAGTTTAATTAAATCTTATAGAGATCTTTTTATTTGGCAAAAGTCTATGGTTTTAGTGATAGAAGTTTATGAAATCACTAAAGCGTTTCCGAGCTCTGAAATATATGGTTTGACAAGTCAGTTGAGGCGAAGTGCTGTTTCTATCCCAAGTAATATAGCGGAAGGATATGGTAGGAAATCTACCAATGACTATAAAAGATTTTTGCAGATATCTGTGGGCTCTTTATATGAATTACAAACTCAAATTGAAATAGCTTTCAACCTAAAATATTTAGTTGAACAAAAGCATAAAGAAATTATAGATTTAAGTATTGAGATAGACAAAATGTTATATTCAATTATTCAAAAAATAAAATAAGGTGGAGTTGATAGGTGAATGGCGTTTCTCTTTGCCTCTTGCCTTTCTTCCTCTTGCCTAACAAAGAAATGGCAAACAAACACATTTTAATTGTTCCGGGAGATGGAATAGGACAGGAAGTAACAGCAGTTGGTAAAAAAGTATTGGACAAAATAGCGGAAAAGTTCGGACATACTTTCACTTATGATGAAGCGTTAATTGGGCATGTAGCTATTGAAGCTACAGGAAATCCTTTGCCTGACGAATCGCTGGAAAAAATGCGTAAATCAGATGCTGTTTTGTTTGGCGCTGTAGGCCATCCCAAATATGACAACGACCCTTCTGCCAAAGTAAGGCCAGAGCAAGGTTTGCTGAAGATGAGAAAAGAGTTAGGATTGTATGCGAATATTCGCCCTATTAAATTGTTTGATGAATTACTCGGAGCTTCAAGCATAAAACCTGAAATATTAAAAGGTGCGGATATTTTATTTTTTCGTGAATTAACGGGTGATATTTATTTCGGAGAAAAAGGAAGAAAAAACAATGGCGACACAGCTTATGATGTCGCTGAATACAGCCGCTATGAAGTGGACCGTATTGCCCGCAAAGCATTTGATGCCGCGCGTACCAGGAGAAAGAAATTATGCTCAGTCGATAAAGCGAATGTACTTGAAACCTCCAGGCTCTGGCGCGAAGTAGTACAAAAAGTAGCTTTGGATTATTCTGATGTGGAAGTAGAACACCAGTTTGTTGACGCTACGGCAATGCTCCTAATAAAAGATCCATGCAGGTTTGATGTGGTAGTTACGGCTAATCTTTTTGGAGATATTTTGACGGATGAAGCATCGCAGATTGCCGGCTCAATGGGTATGCTGGCCAGCGCCTCTATCGGCGATGGAACAGGTGTGTATGAGCCGATTCACGGATCTGCACATGATATTACTGGGAAAGGACTTGCAAATCCTTTGGCGTCTATTTTATCTGCCGCATTGCTATTGGATATTTCTTTCCAAATGAAAGCAGAATCTGAAGCGGTAATAGCCGCTGTGGATGCGGTATTGAAAGACGGTTGGCGTACAAGGGATATTGCGGATGCTAAAACTGAAGCTAGCAAAATATTAGGAACCGAAGCAATGGGGGAAGCCGTTTTGAAGGAGTTGTAATTTATTGAAAGAATAAAAAGGAAGCCCCAGTTACCTATTTTGTACAAGTAAATTCTGAGATACGAGTTCGGGAAAAAACCTGGCGTGCAGCCCTGCCAGCCAAAGGACTTATTTTCATTTTTTTTATTTTTAAGACTTTCTAAGGGTTGTCAACTTTCCAAAAGTTGACAACCGCTTAGTTTATTTTTCCATATCCTTATTGTATTCCCCAAGTCTTGCGGTGGAATCTAATTTAGCACGTTTATATAAGATTTGTTGTGCTTCTTGTGCATTTTTATCTTCTCCTTTCCATGCATCAATAGCAGGCTGCTGAATCGCCCGTGCAAAAGAAAATGTAACTATCCAGGGTAAACGATTTTTAAAGTTTTTATTAATGGCATTCAAATGTGCTGTAGCAGTTTCCGGCGATTGGCCGCCTGATAAAAATGCAATGGCTGGGACACTTGCCGGCACAGATTCAAGCAAACAATTTACAGTTGCCCCGGCTACTTCATATGCGCTATTTTCTTCGTCGCTTTGTAAACCTTGTATAACCATGTTCGGTTTTAGAATCAGGCCTTCCAGGTTAATCCGGTATTTATAAAGTTGATAAAAAAGCAT
>DATCFI010000107.1:0-81255 GCA_036509585.1 Hanamia sp.
AAAAATCCATTACTTTTGCCGCCCCAAAAGCGCATGTGGTGAAATTGGTAGACACGTCAGACTTAGGATCTGATGCCGCAAGGTGTGGGGGTTCGAGTCCCTCCATGCGCACTTTCTTCAACAATTTTCTATAAAAGAAAATAAGAAAACCGTGCTAAAACGGTTATTAAAATTTGATTAATGGCAAGTGTAACTAAAGAAAATCTTGGTAATCTCCACGATAAATTAACCGTAAAAGTTTCTAAAGAAGATTATCTCCCTTCATTTGAAAAAGCAATCAAAGATTATAGTAAAAAAGCCAATATTCCCGGTTTCAGAAAGGGAATGGTGCCCGCGGGAATGGTTAAAAAAATGTACGGCGCTTCTATCTTTTATGATGAAGTGATCAAATCGGTAGAAAAAGAATTGCAGGAATATCTTGTAAAAGAGAAGCCTGAAATTTTTGCACAACCTTTGCCCATGCAAAGCGACTTACGTAATCTGGACATGAACAAGCCTGAAGAGTATGAATTTCCGTTCGAGATAGGTCTAAAGCCTGAAGTCACCATAGACGCGCTTTCTTCTGCAAAGCCGATTTTTTACAAAGTGAAAGTCACCAAAGAAATGGTAGATGAAGAGGTGGAAAAATTAGTAACTCAAAAAGGAGAACTTAAAGATGCAGAAGCCGTTTCTGCTCCTGAAAATGTATTGAATGTTTTATTTCAGGAAAGTGATGCTGATGGAAATGTGATAGAGAATGGCATTTCAAAAGACAACTCTATTTTATTAAAATATTTTTCTGAAGATTATCAACAGAAATTGCAGGGAAAAAAGGTAGATGATTCTATCGTATTGCAGTTAAAAGATGCTTTCCCCGAAAAAGAAAGAGAGTGGATTTCATCAGACTTGGGATTAGATAAGGAAGATGCTTCAGCAGCAGAAAAATTCTTTAAAATGTCTATTACCAAAGTAGGTTTGGTAGAGAAGAAAGAATTGAATGAAGAATTTTTTAACCAGGTTTTCCCCGGAAAAGAACTAAAAACGGAAGAAGATTTTCGCAAAACCATGGAAGAAGAGCTTCAAAAACAATGGGATGGCGCTGGCCACAACCAGGTGCAGGATCAGCTTTATCATACTTTGATAGACGCGCCGTTGCAATTACCCGCCGAATTTTTAAAACGGTACATTGAAATTGGTGGTGAAAAACAAAAAACGAAAGATGAAGCAGATACAGAATATCCACAGTTTGAAAACCAGCTAAAATGGACTTTGATTAGTGATAAAATAATTAAAGAAAATAATCTTGAAGTTAGCGAAGAGGAATTGAGAGAGAATATGAAGAAAGAGATCATGGGATATTTCGGCCAGATGAACCTGGGAGAAGACGCGTCCTGGATGGAAAGTTATGTTGATCGCATGATGAAAGATGAAAAACAAGTTGATAGTTCATACAGAAGGTTGATTACTGAAAAATTATTTACCTGGTTAGAATCACAGGTAACGCCGGAGGAAAAAGAAACTACTTCTGAAGCGTTTTTAGCAATGCAGCATCATCATCACCATTGAGAAATTGGTAATTGGTAATTGATAATTGAAATTCCTGACAATAAAGAAACAGGAATATTGAATATTTGTTTGTTTACTATGAATCCAAATAGTAATTCTCCATTTTCAAATTTCAATTCTCCAATCCTTCCCCTGTCCTTTTGTCTTATTTTTTTTGTTAGCATAATATTTGGATCTTCACCACCATAATTTGTTTACAATAAACTTAATTTATGAATATCGGAAATGAATTTGAAAAATATGCCGTAAAACATCGCGGTATCAGCAGCAATACGCTGGATGGTTATATTAAGCATAATGTAACTAATCTCACTCCTAATATTATTGAGGAACGGCCCATGAATGTGGCTGTGATGGACGTTTATAGCCGTCTGATGATGGATAGAATCATCTTTCTCGGATACCCTGTCAATGATGAGGTTGCCAACATCATCACTGCGCAGCTTCTTTTTCTAGAAAGCTCAGACCGCACCAGAGATGTACAACTATATATCAATTCGCCAGGAGGCGGCGTTTATGCCGGCTTGGGTTTGTACGATACAATGCAGTTTGTAAATCCCGATATAGCTACGATCTGCACCGGGATGGCAGCAAGTATGTCAGCCGTATTAATGGCAGCGGGTGCGCCCGGTAAAAGAAGCGCTTTGCAACATTCGAGAATTATGATGCACCAGCCGAGCGCCGGAGCTGCAGGACAGGCTTCTGATGTAGCCATTACTGTAAACGAGGTAAGAAAATTGAAGAACGAACTATATGAAATTCTCAGCAATCATACCGGCCAAACAATGGAAAAAGTAGCTAAAGATAGCAGCCGTGATTTCTGGATGACTGCATCTGAAGCCAAAGAATACGGACTGGTAGATGAAGTATTAATCACCAATTCAAGAAAGCAAAAAAAATAAAAGAATCATTTCAAACGAAACCAGTATGAATTTTTATAAAAATAATTTAACACGGTTTGAAGGCGAAGAAGAGCCTGAAACGCCGCTTCCGGAAAATCCGATGGAAAAAATGATGGGAGGGATGATGTTCGATAAAAAGTTTATCGAGCAGCGTAAAGTGTTTCTTTGGGGAGAAGTAAACGATAAGAGCGCCAAAGATATTACGAATCGGCTTTTATATCTTGAGGCCATCGATCCTGGAAAGGAAATTACATTTTACATTAGCAGCCCCGGCGGTGTAATTACCAGCGGTATGGTTATTTATGATACCATGCAAATGATCTCGTCCCCAGTCAGTACAGTTTGTATGGGAATGGCAGCGAGCATGGGAAGTATTCTATTAAGTGGTGGTGAAAAAGGGAAACGTTATATTTTTCCTCATGGTGAGGTGATGATTCATCAGCCGAGTGGTGGTGGACAGGGAACCAGCGCCGACTTGGAAATAATGGCTGTACAAATGCAAAAAGCCAAGGAACTGGGTGCCAAAATTCTTGCGGACAACTGCGGCCAATCGTATGAAAAGATAATGGAAGATTTTGATCGTGATTATTGGATGGATGCTGAAGAAAGTAAGAAATACGGCATAATAGACAGGATCTTAAAAAAATTGTAATGCATCGTTTTGTCAGTTTTTATTGTCCTATATATAAATTGGCTTTTGTGTATGCAAGGAAGGATATATTTTAGGACTAAATTTTATTAATAGATAATGGCTAAACAGCAAACATTACATTGCTCTTTCTGCGGAAGAAGCAGAGATGAAGTAAAGATACTTATTGCGGGTCAGGAAGGGCATATTTGCGAGAGTTGTATTGAACACGCTCAGGAAATTATTGCGCAGGAAATCACCCCCTCCCAGGATAGCAATTCGGGCAACTCGAATTATAAACTTTCCGTAAAAAAGCCCATAGAACTCAAAAAGTACTTAGACGAGTATGTGATCGGTCAGGATGATGCAAAAAAAATATTGGCTGTTGCAGTCTATAATCACTATAAAAGGTTGAATCAAAAGATAGATAGCGATGTGGAGATTGAGAAGAGCAATATTGTCATGGTTGGAGAAACCGGTACGGGGAAAACATTACTGGCCAAAACAATTGCCCGCATTTTGAATGTGCCATTTGCCATAGTTGACGCTACTGTTTTTACAGAAGCAGGTTACGTAGGTGAAGATGTTGAAAGTATTTTAAGTCGCCTGTTACAGGTTTGTAATTTTGATGTGAACGCCGCGCAAAAGGGAATCGTTTATATTGATGAAATAGATAAAATAGCCCGCAAAAGTGACAATCCCAGCATCACGAGGGATGTTAGCGGCGAGGGTGTTCAGCAAGGATTATTGAAATTGCTTGAGGGAGCGGAAGTATTGGTGCCGCCACAAGGGGGACGCAAACATCCCGAGCAAAAATTAATAAAGATAAACACCAGTAATATCCTGTTTATCTGCGGCGGGGCATTTGATGGAGTAGATAGATTAATTGCCAGGCGAATCAATACGAATGCGATTGGCTTTAGTGTGAATAAGGAACTACAGGAATTCCAGCGGAAAAATTTGCTGCAATTCGTAAATGCGCAGGATCTTAAGCATTTTGGGTTGATTCCCGAATTGCTGGGAAGGCTTCCGGTAGTTACTTACCTGAATCCTTTGGATGTTACTACGCTAAGAAGTATTCTGACCGAACCAAAAAATGCGCTGATCAAACAATACAAAAAATTATTTGAGATCGAAGGCATCGAACTGACCATTGAAGAGGAAGTATATGATTTTATGGTAGAAAAAGCAATGGAATATAAACTGGGTGCGCGTGGGTTAAGAAGCATTTGCGAGAGCATATTAACAGATGCCATGTATGAACTGCCTTCTCAAAAGACAAAGACTTTCAATGTAACCAAGGAATACGCAACGCGTAAATTCAGTACGAGCAAACTGAGCATGCTGAAAGTAGCCTAAGATTTTTTTTTAGATTTTGATATTTATAGAAAGCGCCTCCGAACGGGCGCTTTCTTATTGAGGGAAATTTCCGAAAGAAATGAGTTTGAAATTGAAAAAGCTGTGTTCAAATTATTTGTTTGTTTACTGATTATTGATTTTGTTACGCCCGCATCATCAAAAATAAATATCTTTCGTCCCGATAGCTGCCGCCATTATTCCTTTAGCATAGAAGAATAAAGTCGTTCAAACTATCTGAATAAGAACTGCCGAAATTTGTCGCTTTACTACAACCCGTTTGTAAAAATAAATATCTGCCATATTTTTCTACAATTCCGGCTCTGTTTTATTTTTTTAATTTTACTTTTGCCGCTGTTATAAAAGGATCAAAAATCGTTTTGATTCTTATGGTTTAAATTTTTTTTGAAAATGGTTGATGTTATTCTAGGGCTCCAGTGGGGCGATGAAGGGAAAGGTAAAATTGTAGATTATTTTGCGCCCGGCTACGATATGATAGCCCGTTTCCAGGGTGGCCCAAACGCAGGGCATACACTTTATGTAGATGGGAAAAAGATTGTGCTTCACCAGATTCCTTCGGGCATCTTTCGTGAAAATAAAATCAATTTAATCGGAAGCGGCGTAGTGCTGGATGCGGTGATATTAAAAAAGGAGTGCGATTCCGTAGCCGCGTTTGGTGTCGATTATAGCAAATCACTTTACATTAGCGAACGCACGCATCTAATACTACCCTCACATCGGGCGATAGACCGCGCAAGTGAAGCGGCCAAGGGGCGAGATAAAATAGGCTCTACGTTGAAAGGCATAAGCCCGGCCTACATGGATAAAACGGGCAGAAACGGCATACGTGTAGGAGATTTACTGGATGATGATTTCAAATCAAAATACCAAATTCTTCGCAAAAAACACCAGCAGATATTAGACAATTTTTCTTTTGACGAAGATATTTCAGAGGCGGAAAACGAATTTTTTGAGGCGTTGGAATTTTTGAAAACATTAAAGATAGTAAATGGTGAATATTTTATAAATGACGCCATCAAAAGGGGTAAAAAAATTCTTGCCGAAGGGGCTCAGGGAAGCATGTTGGATGTAGATTTTGGTACGTTTCCTTTTGTTACTTCTTCAAACACAATTACAGCAGGTGTTTGCAGTGGGCTGGGCATTGCACCGCAGCAGATTAAAGAAGTGATCGGTATTACCAAAGCATATTGTACCCGCGTGGGCAGCGGACCGTTTCCTACTGAACTACACGATGAAATGGGCGAACTGATCCGCAAAAATGGCAACGAATTTGGCAGTACCACTGGCAGGCCGCGACGTTGCGGGTGGATTGATTTGGTTGCATTAAATTTTGCCTGCATGATCAATGGTGTCACTCAATTGGTAATGACAAAAGCGGACGTTCTTGATACGATTGATGTACTGAAAGTATGCAATCAATATAACATCAACGGGAAGGAAACAACACAGGTACCTTTTCAAATGGAAGGAAAGGATGTACAGCCATCTTATAAAGAATTTACCGGATGGAACACTGATATTACCGGCATCAAAGAATATAAAAATATTCCCGCTGAAATGGGCACATATATTGACTATATTAATGCCACGTTGGGTGTTCCCGTAAAATATATTTCCAACGGCCCCGGAACTGATCAACTAATTGTGGCTTTATAATTGCAGATTATTTTTTTAAAAAAAAATTATTGAATATTTTTGGATAATTAATTAGGATATTTAAATTTTACAAAAAAGTAAATCCTTAGAAAATATGAAAGCAAAATCTGAAAAGGAAAAAAACATCCCTTCAAAAGAAACTTCCAAAGAATCTGCTAAAGGTTCGGCAAAAAAGCAGTCTGAAGATTTAGATGATGATGAAGATTTGGATGATGATGATCTGGTGGTGGATGGTGATGCTCCTAAGAAAAAGGCGAAAGGTGCTACGCCTAAGAAAAAGAAAAGTAAGGACGATGATGATGAAGATGAAGAGGGAGATGAAGTGGATGATGATGATTGGGATAAATCTGAGGATGATGAGGATTTCGACCCTGACTTTGAAGAATTTGATGTTCCAAAATCAAAAGGAAAAAAAGCCGGGAAAAAGGACAAAGCCGACGACGATTTTGATGTGGATGAAGATTTAAAAAGCTTCGATTTATTTGAAGAAGACGATGAATTCGGAGACGACGATGATTTTTAAGAAATAGACAATTCTTATGCCTGTTACAAAATTTTGAAAAGGGAATATACTTCATACTCCATATCTGATTTTTATCATTTTAAATATCAATTGCTGGACTTCTCAAAGAAGTTCGGCAATTTTTGTTTTCTGGATAATCATGAATATAATTTCGATAAATCTTATGAATGCCTTGCCGGGTTTGGCATTCATAAATCAATAGCCGCAGACAAAGAAACCGTTTTTAAGGAACTGGATGTTTTCAAAGACGAAAACCCAGACTGGATTTTTGGCCATATCTCCTACGATCTTAAAAATAAAATTGAAACACTTTCTTCCCGGAACCCTGATGGCATTGGTTTTTCTGAATTTCAATTTTTCGTTCCGGAAATTGTTTTTATTTTGACAAAATCTATTGTGAAAATCGGTGTAGAACCTGGAAAGGATAGTGCATCTATTTTTCATGAAATAGCTTCGATCGTTCCTCAAAAAATAAATACTTCGTCAATTTCTCTGAGAAAGCGATTTTTAAAAGATGAATATTTAGAAACTATAGAAAAGTTACAACAGCATATTTTGAGGGGTGATTGTTACGAAATATGTTTTTGCCAGGAATTGTATGCAGAAAATGTGGAGCTTGATCCCGTACAGGTTTTTATAAAATTGAGCACGCTTTCTCCTAATCCATTCTCTTCCTTTTACAGATCCGGAGAAAACTATTTGATGTGTGCCAGCCCGGAAAGATTTTTGAAGAAAACGGGCAAAACAATTATTTCTCAGCCTATAAAAGGTACGTCCAGGCGAAATAATGTTGAGGTGGAGGATGAAGATGAAAAAAAGCTTTTACAGTTAAATGAAAAAGAACGAGCGGAAAATACCATGATCGTAGACCTGGTGCGAAACGACCTGAGTAAAATATGTACAGAAGGTTCTGTATCAGTAAAGGAATTTTTGAAAATATATTCCTTCCCGCAAGTGCATCAAATGATTTCCACCATTGGTGGATCGCTTCGCGAAAACGTTTCTTTTTCTGAAATTTTATCTGCTACTTTTCCGATGGGCTCCATGACAGGTGCTCCCAAAAAAAGAGCGATGGAACTGATAGAGCAATACGAAAAAACAAAAAGAGGATTATTCTCCGGAACGGTCGGCTACATCAATCCTGATGGTGACTTCGATTTTAATGTCGTGATCAGAAGTATTTTGTACAACGAAGACAAAAAATATTTATCTATCCAGGTTGGTTCTGCTATCACATGGAAGAGCGTTCCCGAAAAAGAATATGAAGAGTGTATGGTAAAGGCAGAAGCAATGAAAAAGGTATTGGAATAATAGTGCAGTCGCGTTTTATTTGTTTCCTACATAACTTTCAATAGGCATACGGTTGGATATACTACGCGCCAAGGTCATTTCATCAGCATATTCCAATTCGCCACCGAAGGCAATGCCACGGGCAATAGTGGTAATTTTTACGGGCACGCCTTTTAGCTTTTTGCTGATGTAATAAATCGTAGTGTCGCCCTGTATATTGGGACTTAAAGCAAAAACAAGTTCTTCAATTTTTTCTTCATTGACTCTTCGTATCAGTGAATCAATTTCTAATTGGTCGGGACCAATGCCATCAAGAGGCGAAATGATGCCTCCTAATACGTGATAGAGGCCACTGTATTGCTGCGTACTTTCAATGGCTATTACATCGCGAATCGTTTCTACTACACAGATTATTTCTTGTTTACGGCTGCGATCTGAACAGATATTGCAAAGTTCCTTATCCGCTATATTGTGACATCGGGTACAGAAATGAATTTCTTCTCTCATTTTTAAAATCGTATCGCTGAATATTTTCACTTCGTTCACGTCTTTTTTTAATAAGTGAAGTACCAATCTTAAAGCTGTTTTTTTACCAATGCCTGGAAGTTTCGCAAATTCATTAACCGCGTTTTCTAAAAGAGAAGAAGAAAAAATCATTTGGCAAAATTAAGGATTATATCAGGTTTCATGCACCGTGTAATTCTCAGTGGGCCAGCAAATAATCGAGATTCTTAATTAGCTGGAAAATCAATTAACGAACAAACTATTTTTCATCTACAACACTATATCATACTCATTATCCCAGTCTGCTTTCACATTTACCTTTTTCGGTATGGCAGTTACTTTTTCCGGTTGTTTTCGCAGATGATAATTTCCCGGATCCCAGGAGCCATTATCATTTTCATCATCCAAAATCCGTACTTCATAATCGCCGGGATTAAATAATTTCACAATGAATGTAGCGGACGATATTTTAAATGAATCAACCAACACGTTATTTTGGATAAACTGTAAAACGGGATGTTTTATTTTTCCCCGGTTTCTAAAGTCAAGTTTCAGGCTTCCGTATTCCCGCTCTGATTTTGTTTTGAAAGAAATAGTATCTGCTTTTTTTAGTCCCTCGCCGAGTGTATCGGTTGCGAAATCTTTATCTATCAGCAGGCGATAATGCGTATCTTCTGTCCAACCTGCTTTCACCTTAATTATTTTTTTAGTACTGTCAAGCGAGATAGCTGCCGCGATGGGATTGAATAAAGTATCTGACAACCTTATCTTGGAGCTGTCAAAATCTTTTAAAGGTGTGACTAACGTTATCGTAAGAGGTGTAAGCAAATCCTGTGAGCCGGAAGAAACAGAAGAAGTAAACTTTAATATTTTTTCAGGATTTTTTGGTTTGGCACTTGATAAACTGGCAGGTGACTTTGTGTTTTCTTCTTGAGCGTAAGCGAAAAGGGCTATTGGTTGTACATCCTTCGTAATATGAACATCGCTATCCGCGAAAGCAAATAGCTGCGATGGATTGTTATACATTTTTTGCCCGCTCTCGTCTTTTAAAGCAAATAAATGATAGGTGCCTGCGGCAAGATATTTAAAATGATAACGGCCTAACGAATCGAGATTAGCGACATATTTTGGCTTCACTTTATAAACCGCCGAATCATCTAAATTATTAAATAATACTACTATTAATGTGCTGTCTGGTTTTCCGGTTTGCGCCAATACTACTTTTCCCTGCAACTGAAGCGAATCAATATAATTGCCGGTAGAAAAAACATAAGTGAAATTCCGAATCGGATTGTTTTCATTAATATCCTGTATAGCATTCCCAAAATCAAAACTGTAAGTGGTGTTTGGTTGTAGCGTGTCGCGTATTTTTATGGAAACCGTTTTTAATTTAGAGGTAATAGTCGGAATGATTTTGGGGACCGGATTTACCAATAAATATTTTTGTACATCCTTAATTTGTACATACTCATCAAAAGTAAAAGTAGCGTGGTTGGCGGTGAAATGTAGCATATGATTTGGCGGAGTAGCATTTAATAACACGGGGGGAGTTGTATCGCGCGGGCCTCCCATAGGCATACCTATTTGTGCACATCCGCTACTCATCATAGTAAACAGGTAGTAACAAACTGCTACAGCCAAAAAAGGTATTATTTTAAATATTTTCATTTCAGAAAAGCAAACTTAATTTCTTTAAACGGATATTGGTTTTTCATCTTCCTAAATTAATTTTAAACTTCTTCTTCCCCAATATCGTGTAAAGCGATCTCCAGTTTATTTTCTTTTACAAAATTGCACCAACGGCAATCTTCTTTGCCGCAGCCGGTATAAAAATCCCGTGCCTGTATCTGATTCCAAACTTCGGTTATTTGTTGCTTTACTGTGGTAATATCAGCGGGCTCAATATATATTTTTCTTTTCTGAAATCCTTTAGCTTTATCCGGCTCTACAAAATCAAATTCAGAACTTACCACCTTCCAGTCTTTGCCATCCATATTATCAATCAATATTTTGTAGAAAACGGCCTGCCGCCAATAATCACCACCGTTAGGTTCATTTTCATTGGGCGGCATTAATTTCTTCTTTGTGTAGGCGCTGTTTACATCGCCCGTTTTATAGTCAACCACATTTACTTCTTTACTATTAAATTCCATTTTATCTATCTTTCCTTTTATCGGAATCCCATTCACCACATTTTTAATATTTCTTTCTACAGCTACTATTTTATTGAAATCGTTGATGTATTGATCATAATAATCACCCAACACTATTTCGCCCTGTTCCAGTCTTCTGTTGAAAGCCTCTGGCGTAAAGTTTTCGCGATGCCTTTTCATGTACCAGTCAAAATAACCAAGCATTTTTTCTTTGGATGGAAATTCCTTTTTGTCGCTCTTTTGCATTTCTTCAAATATCTTTTGCAGGGCGAAATGCACGGCGCTTCCAAATTCCAAATTCTCAGATTTTCCGGAAGGAATTCTTACCAGGTTTTTATAGTAAAACCCCAGCGGACAATCTAAATAGTTATTGAGCGAAGTAACATTCATCACAAATTTTTCGAGTAATGTAGAGATAAAATCTGATTCGCCTTTTTCTATTTCCGGCGCCTGGTGAATGAAATTCAATGTTTCATATTCCATCAATTCTTCCTGCGGCAATTGCACGCTTTTTATTCCAAGATTGTTACCTTCTATTATTTCGGCGATAAACATAGAATGTTCCGCATCTTTTCCGTCAGGTTTTATTTTGATAAACGAAATCTGCAGATTTTTTTCAGCCCTGGTAAGCGCTACATAGAATAAACGCCTCAATTCTTCATTCGCATTCCCCGAAGGAAGAGACGAAAATAGTGTATCGGGTAATTTAAAACCACTACTTGGATTTCTTTTCTTCTCCCACAAATGCGCATTCATGCCTGTGATAAATACGTGTTCAAATTCCAACCCTTTAGAACCGTGCGCGGTTAAAAAATTAACACCGGCGCTGTTACCGGAGAACTCGATCAGCGGCAATGAAAGTTTTTCTCTATTCATTAGCTCGATGACATCAATCAGACCTTGCAACGATAGTAAAGGATTGCGTGCCGTTTCTTCTTTAATAAAATCAAATAATGCAGTAAGAATTTGCAACATTCTTATTTTTTCATCACTTTTCATGATGTACGAAAGGACTCCTGCACTAGAAATAATTTTTTCAAAAAGTGTTTGCAGCGTCACGTTGGAAACATCAGCTATTAATTGTTCCAGCATCTTGCTGAAATCTTTTAGCGCAGCAACGATACCTGTGTCAAAAAGATCTTTGGGTGCAGAATTAGATTTATCGTATAATAATTTTCTGATAGAAGTTTTTTGACCGCTGTAATTTTTTGCATTCACTTCTACGGTTAGCTTCGCAATTTCAATCGGTGGAATTTTATAAAAATCAAAATGAAGGATTTCAAACAGAAGTTCATCGCCGCCATAAGGAATATCATGTTCGGCAGCGAGGTAGCGCAATATTTCTATGATCTTTTTTGCAAAAGGATCTGCAAGGATATTGATGCTTCTTTTGGAGTAAACAGGAATTTTTTTCAGCCTGAAATATTTCATCAATTGTTCTCCGTAGCTGTTTTCTTTATAAATAACTGCAATTCTTCCCGGCTCTGTTCCTTTATCGACGAGGGCTTTCACCTTATTGGTTATATCGGCCATCTCATCTTTGATGGTATTGTATTCGATAATTATTGGCGATTCAGTTAGTTTTTTTAATTCTTCTTTTGATGAAATAAGATCTTTCGTTAGTCCCGGAAATTTATGGATCAGCCGTTCCTCATTTTTATCAATCAACGATTTTGAAACATCCAGGATTGGTTTGGTAGAACGGTAATTATTAGTAAGCACAATTTTCAATAACCCTTCATAGCTTTTGGCAAAGCTTTCCATATTTTCAATATTGGCGCCCTGGAAACGGAATATGCTCTGGTCATCGTCGCCCACTACAAATACATTTGGCGAGTCCCAAAAATCAATCAGCATTTGTACAATCTCATTCTGCGTACCACTCGTATCCTGGTATTCATCTACAAGTATGTATTGAAATCTTTCCTGGTAACTGGCTAAGACGTTTTTATTTTCTTTAAAAGCCTTTATCACCCAATTAATCATATCATCAAAATCGTAAAGACTTCGTTTCTTCATTAGCTGTTGAAAATTGTCGAACTCATTTACGGCAGCGCGCAGTTTTTCCATCCGGTCCAGTTCGGCGTAATAATCCGGTTTGTAATCGCCGACTTTTATGCCTGATTTTTCGGATGATCTTTTGTATTTAAAACTTTCATCGTCTTTTATTTTTTCAAGATATTGATCTATACTCTTGTCAATATACTCCGTTGTCCAGCCTTCTCTTTTCATTGCTGAAAATAAATGCTGCAGGTTTTTTATTTCGAAATACACATCTCCCCGATACCTTTTTAAGGGATTGTTTTTGGGTAAATTATCGATGAGTATTTTGTAAAGTTGTATTCTTTCCAGGTCGGAAACGGGATCCAAAGCGGTTTTTTCAAACAGCGACAAATTCTGCTGAATCACCTCATTGCAAAATCCATGGAATGTATAAATATTTACTTTGTAAGAATCGGGGCCAATGAATTGCAATAATCTTTTCCGCATGGCAATAGCGCCTGCATCGGTATAAGTAAGGCATAAAATATTTTGAGGAAGCACGTCGGTTTCCAATAAAATTTTTCCGATTCGCGCGGCAAGAATTTGTGTTTTCCCGGTTCCCGGCCCCGCTATTACCATCACCGGGCCTTCGATGGTATCTACGGCCTGACGCTGCTTTTCGTTGAGCTTGTGGTATTCTTCATTATATTTCTTGAGTAATTTTTCTTTATATGATAACATACCGATAAAGATAAAATAAAAGTAGTGTATCGAGAGAAAGGAGAACATGGCATCATAACCAACAATCTGAAAGGTTGAAAAAAACTATCCTACTAATTTTGTAGACTAATAAAAATTACTTTATATTTGCCCAGATTATTTATTCAAGGAACTATTTATTATGCCTGTCCGATTAATTAGCTTTATACAATTCATGCGATGTTGCATCTCAACAAAAATGTTATTTATAAAAACATTTAAAGAGACACACCTTTATCACTTTAATCTTTCATTTGCAGGATTACAAAGTTGTATGTGTTTAGTTGAAAAGAATTAATACAATTATAAAGAAAATAATTTTATCAAAGTTGCTCCTATTTCATTTTTTACTTTATCAAATTAAAGATTGGCACTGTTGTGTTGCCAAAGATGATTCAAGAGACAAAATACCCAAAAACAGATCTTACAGCTCTAATTATTAGACTATTCATGATTCAAAGTTCAGGAATAGAAAGGTGGATTGAGAAAAGGAATTTTTCTCTCTTATTAGTCTACTAAATTAGTAGGATATTTATTATAAAAAAACAAAACCGTTATAATGATACATTTATTTTTACATGCTCCCGCTGGAGGGATACCAAAATGTTTATTGTCCCGATAATAAACAAATAAGGGAAATAGCAGCAACTATTTCCCTTTGCTCAGAATAAAATATTCTTCACATTAAACTCTTACAAATGTACAAAACTTATAGGAATATAAGTGTGGCTATATTAGCCACCACAGGCTTTATAACACCTTTACAAGCACAAAAACAAGTAACACACCAAAGCCAATATTGGATTCGCTATTATGGCAAATACAATCTATCTCCCGATTGGGATATCACACTAGAATTTGAGGACAGGCGGTTTTTTAAAGACAACAGGCAGGCAAATGGGGTGCTGCCACGCGTTACCGTGAATCGAAAATTGGGAGCGGGATGGAGCGCCGGCGTAGGATTTACTTATTACACCTCATCCAATCCTGCAGATCCTTCAAAGCCTGTAGCCGTGACGGTGCCCGAACTAAGGCCGCACCAGGAATTGTCTTATAAACAAAAAATCAAAAACCTGACGATTGGCCATCGTTTCAAGTTGGAAGAACGCTGGACGCGTAACAGCAGCAGCACTGAGCTGACAGACGGGTATTCTTTCAAAGGGCGTTTCCGTTATCAATTGCAATTGCAATATCCGCTCATAAAACAGAAAAGCGCTGCAGGTACATTAACCGCAAAAGCATCGGATGAAATAATGCTGAATATCGGGCATTCCATCGTACAAAATACTTTTGACCAGAACCGGGCTTATGCAGCATTGAACTATGGTATTTCCAATAATTTCCAGGTAGAGCTGGGTTATATAAATTATTTCCAGCAGAGGAGTGCAGGCACGCAATATTACAATCGCGACATTGCCCGGCTAACCTTTTATCACACTATCAATTTTTATAAAAAACATTAATTCATTTCTAAATTTATTATGATGAAAATAAAAAAAATTATCACAGCGGTTTTTCTTCTTTCCCTGCCTGTTTATTTCATTGCATGCAAAAGCGGTAAACCAAAAAGTATTACCATCAGCGGAGCGTTTGCGCTGTATCCTTTAGGTGTTAAATGGACGGAGGAATACAAAAAGCTGCATCCCGATGCGCGCTTCGATGTGTCGGCGGGCGGTGCAGGCAAAGGCCTTACTGATGTGGTGGCAGGTGCTGCCGACCTCGCTATGTTTTCCCGCATACTGACTCCTGTGGAAGCAAAAAAAGGCATTGTACTTTTTGCTGTTTCCAAAGATGCGGTGCTGCCTACTTTCAGCGCGAAAAATCCACTGGCGGATATTATACATCGCAAAGGGCTTACGCATGATCAGTTGAAGGATATTTATTTCTCCGGAAAAAATATCACCTGGGGCAGTTTGCTGGATACATCAGCTAATAACAACATTGTAGTTTATACACGCTCTGATGCGGCCGGGGCGGCTGATACCTGGGCTGCATACTTTGATGGTAAGCAGGATAATATCAAAGGTACAGGCATCTATGGCGATCCGGGCCTGGCCGATGCCGTATCCAAAGATGAGTATAGTGTGGGTTTCAATAATGTGGCTTATGCGTATGACATTACCACCGGCAAAAAAAGGCCGGGCGTGGATGTTATTCCAATAGATGTAAACAATAACCGGCAAATTGATCCGCAGGAAAACTTTTACGGCAATGCCGACAGTGTTTTGGCTGCTATTGCGGACGGGCATTACCCCTCACCGCCTGCGCGCGATTTGTATTTTATTACAAAAGGAAAACCCACCGATTCGACTGTAATCAATTTTCTGAAATGGGTGCTTACCGATGGGCAGCAGTATGTAAAAGCTGCTGGCTATGTGCCTTTGCCTGCAGAAAAGATACAGGCGCAATTAGATAAACTAAAATAATACTAACCCTCAGAAACAAGACAAAATAAGATGACAACGTTCCTGCTGCTTCCGCGAAAATGGATAGATCGTATTTCCAATACCTGGCTGAATGTGGCTGTGATTTTCCTGTTGCTGCTGCCGCTGGTGATAGGCCTGGGGCTGGTACTAAAGTCGCTGCCATTGTTCCACGAATATTCTTTGGGCAGCCTAATCGGCTCTTCCGACTGGTCGCCGCTGGAAGGTAAGTTTGGCTTTTACGCCTTCATCATCGGGTCGTTGTTGGTAACGTTGTTGTCTTTTGTTTTGTCGGCGCCGGTGTGTTTACTGGCAGCCATCTATCTTACACAATATGCGCCCAGGTGGCTTATGCAGGCGATGTATTTTGTAATAGATGTATTGGCGGGCATACCATCTGTAGTCTATGGTGCATGGGGCGTATTGGTTGTAGTGCCGTTGATAAGCGAACATGTTGCCCCGGCATTTGGGTTCACTACTACAGGCTATTGCTTATTGTCCGGCGGTGTGGTACTGGCTATCATGGCCGTGCCTTATATGTTGAATATGCTGATGGAAGTGTTGCGAAGCATTCCGATAGAACTGAAGGAAGCATCGCTTTCGCTGGGAGCAACTTACTGGGAAACGATTAAATGGATTTTATTAAGACAGGGAAAAACAGGAATCATTGCGGCATTGAGCCTGGGCATATCCAAAGCATTGGGCGAAACTATTGCTGTGCTGATGGTGGTGGGCAATGTGGCGCAGGTACCACACAATATATTTCAGCCTGCTTATCCTTTGCCTGCGCTTATTGCCAATAATTACGGCGATATGATGTCGGTGCCTTTGTATGATGCAGCGCTGATGCTGTCTGCATTGCTGCTGTTTGTGATCATCATTGTGGTTAATGCACTGACGAATTTGCTGGTGTATAAAACAGGAACAAACAACTAAGATGGATTATTTATTGAGCCAGTAAGAAGTTAAGTTTATTAAGGACAATCTTAATATTCTTCATTCCTAAATGGTTATACTGAAAATGATTTATGAAAAATAAAAAAAAATTAGAAGAGCAAATTTTTCTCTGGATAATGCGGGTGGTTACCGGCAGTATTATACTCGTGTTCTTTTTAATACTGCTGGTCATTATACAAAAAGGCTGGCACGCTCTTTCGTGGGAAATGGTTTCGCAGGAGCCGCAGGGTGGCTTTTATTTTGGCAAAGGCGGCGGCATACTCAATGCCATTGTAGGTTCGCTTTACCTCGCATTTGGCTCTACTTTTCTCGCAGTGCTTATCGGGTTGCCGGTAGCGCTGGGCATGAATGTGCATTGGGTGCGCAACAAGCGTTGGGTAAACATACTGCGCTTTCTGCTGGATGCATTGTGGGGCGTGCCTTCCATCGTGTTTGGCGCTTTCGGTTTTGCAGTGATGACTTATTTTCATTTACGTGCCTCACTGCTCGCGGGCATCATCACGGTTACTTTATTTATTGTGCCGATTTTTATTCGTGCATTTGATGAAGTGGTGCGAACTATACCTCCGGGTTTGTTGGAAGCGTCGTATTCACTGGGCGCTACACGTACGCGCACTGCCTTCGGCGTTTTTTTTCGCCAGGCATTACCGGGTTTTATTACAGCCTTATTATTGGCATTTGGGCGCGGCATTGGCGATGCAGCTTCGGTTTTATTTACCGCAGGCTATACCGACCACATACCACAAACATTACAGGATCCAACCGCCACGCTGCCTCTGGCCATATTCTTTCAGTTAAGTTCATCCATTCCGGAAGTGAAAGAAAGGGCTTATGCCGCAGCACTGATATTGACAGGAATTATTTTGGCCATCAGCGTTCTGTCGCGACTGGCCACACGAAAGTTTAAAAAAAATATTTTATAACCAGATTATTTAGAGAATGTCAGATACTATTGTAACTATAAAAGGATTGAATGTAAACGCAGGCAATTCGCCTATTCTAAAAAATATAGATTTAGAAATACCACGCAATAAAATTACTGCATTGCTTGGCCCTTCCGGCTGCGGCAAAACTACCTTGCTCAAGTGTTTGAATAGATTGACAGATCTGCATCCACAATTGCAGGTAAGCGGCGAAGTATTGATAGACGGCGAAGATATTTTTCATCCAAAGCAGGATATTACGCAGGTAAGGCAGAAGATGGGACTGTTGTCGCAGAAGCCGTTTCCGTTGCCAATGTCTATTTACAAAAACATTACTTACGGACTGAAGATAAAAGGCATTAAAGATAAAAAACAACTACAGGTAAGTGTGGAGCGAAACCTGCGGGATGCAGGGCTTTGGGACGAAGTGAAAGACCGGCTGCATACGCCTGCAACGCGATTGTCCATCGGGCAACAGCAGCGTTTGTGCCTTGCAAGAGGGCTGGCTGTTGGGCCGGAAATTATTCTTGCTGATGAGCCTACTTCAGCACTTGACCCTATCTCGAGTAGGAAGATTGAAGAAAAGTTTTTGGATTTGAAAAATAATTATACGCTAATTGTTGTAACACATATTTTGAGACAAGCACGGCGCCTGGCTGACCATATTGTGTTTATGTATTTTGGAGAAGTGGTAGAGCAGGGCACGCCCGATGAGATATTCAATAACCCTCAATCAGATATTCTGAAAGAGTATTTGCGAAGCGGGCACTAATTATGAGCTATTAAAATAAAGGGGAAATTTTTGGAGTGGATTTTCCCATTTAAAGTGACAAGATTAAATAAATTTTCTTGCCACAATTTTGCTAAAATTTATTTGTGACCCAAAATAAAAATTGCCGTTATTTGTTTGCTTACTGATGGATAGTTTAAGCTTTATGGATTTCTTTTAATCCGTATAAATCCCCGCCTGAATGACGCAGTCGGGCAGGTGTGCAATCTGTGGCAAGCATATTTTTAATCCGTGTAAATCCGTGCAATCCGTGGCTAAATAAAAAATCACGAAAACAATTCCGGCCCTTTTAAATTTCTGTATGGAATCTTACCCAAATGCTTATAAGCTTTTTCGGTAACCTCTCTCCCGCGTGAGGTTCGCATAATAAAACCTTCCTGGATCAAAAATGGTTCATATACTTCTTCCAACGTTCCGGCTTCTTCGCCAACGGCGGTCGCGATGGTGGTAATGCCGACAGGGCCGCCTTTAAACTTATCAATAATGGTACTTAAAATTCGATTATCCATTTCATCTAACCCATATTCATCCACGTTCAATGCTTTCAGTGCGTGCTCTGTAATTTTTATATCTATCACGCCGTTGGAAAGAACCTGGGCAAAATCCCGTACTCTTCTTAACAAGCCGTTGGCAATTCTTGGTGTGCCTCTGCTCCTACCCGCAATTTCCTGTGCAGCGTCAGACGTGATTTTTGTTTTCAAAATGGCGCACGAGCGCAAAATTATTTTTTGCAAAGTTGCCCGATCGTAATATTCTAAACGTGATTTTATACCAAACCTTGAAAGCAACGGAGAAGTGAGTAACCCGCTGCGTGTGGTAGCGCCGATTAGTGTAAAAGGGTTGAGGTTAATTTGTACGCTTCTTGCGTTAGGCCCCGTGTCAATCATAATATCGATGCGATAATCCTCCATAGCAGCATATAAATATTCTTCCACGACATTGCTCAGCCGGTGAATCTCATCTATAAATAAAACATCATGTGGCTCAAGGTTTGTAAGCAAACCCGCCAAGTCACCGGGTTTTTCTATTACAGGTCCACTGGTTTCCTTTATGTGTACACCTAATTCGTTGGCTACGATACGGCTCAGTGTGGTTTTGCCTAGCCCGGGAGGTCCATGAAAAAGGATGTGATCCAGCGCTTCCCCTCGTTGCCGGGCCGCCTTTATAAAAATGCGCAGGTTCTCTATGATCTGAGCCTGTCCGCTGAACTCTTCAATAGCGGCGGGTCGTATATTATTTTCAAATTCTTTATCAGCGGGGGATAAAATTTCTTTCTCTTTGTTCAAATTTGGATTCTGCATCAGTTATTCTTTCTTCTTTGTAAAACTAAAGTTTTTTAATCGTAAATCAGGTATGCTAACTCACTACAACACGAGCTATCGCCTTTCAAGCAAGGCTTTTCACCACTAATCAATTCATTAAAAAAAATCCCGATCGCATCATTAAATTTGCATATGCGAAAAACCACAACACGCTATTGGCTCTGTCAGTTATTTGGCTGGGGGGGATGGACTTTGTTAAATCTTTCCTTTTTTTATTTTTTTCTGCAAGATGTTTACTGGAAAGGTAGGAGACGCGAGCTTTTTTTTGCTATGCTTTTTGTTCAGCTTTTTTGGTATCTGGTGTCAACGCATTTGTTACGTTTTTTTCTAAAGAAAACCGGTTGGATAAAATTTTCTACAAACAAGGTAATTAGCCTCTTTCTTATCAGCGTTACTGTTACGGGATTAATGGCCTATTATGGCTCTAAAACAACGGGTTTGGTTACCGGAACATCCGTTGCGGAATTTGATAAAAATCAAGATCTGAAACAAGCGATGGCTTCCGAAAAATCGCTTGGCGTCGCCGGCACTAATTATTATCTCGCCGATAAAAACAATCCAAAAGATTCTTTAAATTTTGCTGCACTTACTGATATAAGAAATAATACAGGCTGGTATAGGGATAATGCCGGAAAGTGGAATTATGAAGATCAGCAGAGAGGTAGGTTTTGGTGGAATTTCATTTTTTCTTTTATTTTAATTGCTTTGTGGCTATTGCTTTATATGGTTTGGCATTACCTTGAAAGAAACCGCATAGACGAATTGGACAGACTGCGACTTGAAAAAGCCGTTAAGGAACTGGAATTAAAAACCATAAAATCGCACATCAATCCACATTTTATTTTTAATTCCCTGAACAGTATCCGGGCTTTGGTAGATGAAAATCCAAAGCGTGCCAGAACAGCCATTACAGAGCTTTCCAATATTTTACGAAGTAGTTTGCAGTTAGAAAAAATGGAGACTGTTCCTTTGAAAAAAGAATTGGATATTGTAAAAGATTTCCTGGCGCTGGAGCAGATGCGTTTTGAAGAACGGCTAAAGGTAGAGATGGAAATTGATGAAGACACCCTTGAGCAACCGGTGCCACCGATGATGTTGCAAACATTGGTAGAAAATGCCATCAAGCACGGAATTAGTAAGAGAATTAACGGTGGAATAATAAAGATCACTTCGAAATTTATTAATAATGATTTTGAACTTATTGTTCAAAATACCGGAAACCTGGACAGTAACGTGAATGAAGGTTTTGGAATTAAGAGTACACGGGACAGGTTGAAATTTCTTTGTAATGGACACGCTTCTTTCAACGTGGAAGAAATTGAGTCCAATAGGGTTCAGTCAAGAATTGTAATGCCTAAATAAGTAGTCTAAACCTATCATGCTGAGAGCAAAATGCTAACGGCAAAAATAAAAAAAGTAATTTTATCTATGCTAAAAGTAATTTTAATAGACGATGAGCGACTCGCGAGAAGTGAACTTAGGAGACTGCTCCAGGAATTTCCCGATGTGGAAATAATTGGCGAAGCTGCTAACGCAGATGAGGGAATCGAAAAGATAGAATCGTTGAATCCGGATCTTATTTTTTTAGATATACAGATGCCCGGCAAAACAGGTTTTGAGATGCTGATGGAACTGGAAAAATCGCCACATGTGATTTTTGTAACCGCTTATGACGAATATGCACTGAAAGCTTTTGATGTAAACGCGTTAGACTATTTGATGAAGCCCGTAGAGCCTAAAAGACTTGCTGATGCTATTTTAAAAGTGACGCAAAAGGAGGAAGAGGAATTAATTTCTTATAGCAACCGTGGCATTCTCAGCGAGCACGACCAGGTGTTTGTCAAAGACGGCGAGCGTTGCTGGTTCGTAAAACTGTCTGATGTTCGCCTTTTTGAAAGCGTAGGAAATTATGCCAAAGTATTTTTTGGAACCAATAAGCCACTGATATTAAAATCGCTGAATGCTTTGGAGGAAAGATTAGATGATAGAGTTTTCTTCAGAGCCAACAGAAAGCATATCATTAACCTGCGAATGATAGAAAAAATAGAGACTTATTTCAATGGCGGACTACTGGTAGATTTGATCGGCGGCGAAAAGATCGAAGTAAGCCGAAGGCAGGCCGTTAAGTTTAAGGAGATGATGAGTTTATAAGTCTCCATCTCCGTCTGACTTGTTAGGGTAAACCTAATTCTGATTCTACCCATCTTCAATACTAAATGCATGAACGACAGTTATATTCGCACTTGCAGAGCCGTACGCCCGGTTTCATTTTATAACACAGTTTTCTTAGATAATACGAACAGTAAAGCAATGAAAAACATTCTTTTCTATTTAATAGCAATCGCAGGTTTCTCCTGTAACCAATCTGCATCCAACAACCTTGCTTTGCAAAAAAATAGATAGTTTACAAGGCGAAATAATGACTGCCACAATGCAATCAACTATGGTTTTAATGTGATTTAGATTCCCGATGTGCAGCCTGTATACCAACCAGTTTGTCAAACCTCAATAAAATCTTTTATAGAAAACGTGGAAAAGGTATAATTTTCAACACTGAAACCAAATACATGAAGAAAATATTTACCTTTTTAGTTGCATTTTTTTTCACCCTCATTACTTATTCTCAAAACATTGACAAAATTATCAATGCTGCCGAGCTTGAACGGATAGAAAGAATTTTGTCATCAGATAAGATGCAAGGCCGAAAGACATTTACTCCTTTTATGGATACCGCAGCAAATTTTATTGCCGGTGAATTTAAAAAGGCAGGTTTAAAATATTTTGATGGATTGACAAGTTATCGTCAACCTTTTTCAATGCTAAAAGCAAATCTTATTTCTGCATCCGGAGAAATGAACGGAAGTTCAATAGATGCTGGTCATATCATTGCAATCACTACAGATGCGGAATAAAAATTTGACGAAAATTCTGAATACACAAAACTTGTAATAGGCGATACCGCCAATTTTCTCAGAGAAGCATTTAGTCTTTTGAAAGACAATAAAAAATATTTAGTACTGGTAGATACTTCCTTTGCGAAAAATTTTGACCGCTTGCGTGGGTTTAACAGGGAAAGTTTTGAAACAAAAGCGCCGGTAATTTTTGTTCTTACAAATGAAAATCCTTCAACCTATCATTTTGAAATAAAAAATAAAATCACCTCGTCATCGCTGGCAAACGTAGTCGGTGTGTTGCCTGGGACAAGCAAGAAGAACGAATACGTCATTTTTTCGGCGCATTACGATCATTTAGGAGTCGGCAAACCTGACGCAAAAGGTGATTCGATCTATAACGGCGCAAACGATGATGCCTCCGGAACTACTGCGGTAATTATGTTGGCAAACTATTTCAGCCAATTAAATAATAATGAACGCACCTTAATTTTTGTAACCTTCACCGCAGAAGAAATTGGCGGTTTTGGTTCCCAATATTTTTCCAAACAAATTGATCCTGACAAAGCAATCGCTATGTTTAATATTGAGATGATTGGAACTGACAGTAAGTGGGGTAATAACAGCGCTTACATAACGGGATATGAAAAATCAGATTTTGGTAAAATATTGCGAGCCAATTTACAAGGAAGCAATTTCCATTTTGAACCGGATCCTTATCCAGAACAAAATTTATTTTATCGCTCAGACAATGCAACCCTTGCTGCGCTTGGTGTTCCTGCGCACACAATCAGCACGTCCAAGATGGATAACGAACCCAACTATCACAAACAAAGTGATGAAATCTCTACGCTGGATATGAATAATATGGTGGAAGTAATAAAGGCTATTGCCATCAGTAGTGAAACGATTGTGAGTGGAAAAGATACGCCGATGAGAGTGGAGAAAAAATAGCGAGTGATCTGAGATGATATCATAGCGCGGGTTACCAATAAACTGGTTAATTAACCTTCACTGCCACAGAATGCACCGCCGAAGCCATTTCCATGATAAGCGATTCGTCTTTTTCGATGGCATTGCCTACTACAATGATATCGGCACCGGCCTTGCAGTTCAGGTAGGCTTTTTCAGGATCGGTAATGCCACCTCCAATAATTAAAGGCACCTCAATATTTTTGGAAACCAGCGCAATCATACTTTCTGTGATAGGCACTTTTGCACCGCTGCCGGCGTCCATATAAATTAATTTCATCCCCAGCATTTCGCCGGCCATAGCCGTGCACATTGCAATCTCGTTTTTATCGGCAGGTAAGGGGGATGCATTAGAAATATAAGAAACAGTAGTAGGAGCGCCACCATCAATCACCATGTAGCCGGTGCTCATAATTTCTAATCCTGTTTTCTTAATCGCCGGCGCGCTAACTACGTGTTGACCTATCAGTAGTTCAGCATTTCGTCCGCTGATTAGCGAGAGATAAAGCAAAGCATCTGCGTATTTCGAAACCTGTGCCGAACTTCCGGGAAATAGCAAAACAGGAATAGTGCAATTTTGTTTTATAATCTTCACGCATTCATCTAAGTAATTTGAAATAACGAGGCTTCCGCCCACTAAAAAATAATCCACGCTGGCAGCCATAGCAAGTTCAATCATCTTCTGCGTTTTTTGATCGTCCACGTTATCGGGATCTACCAAAACCGCGAAAGACTTTTTGCCATTAGCTTTCCTTTCACAGATCGATGAATATATCTCTTTTAACTTCATTTACTGATGGTTATATGCAAAAATGTATTTTTTTTTGCTCTTATAAAAATAATTAGTACAAATTACGAATTTATTGGGAGCAAGGTTCGGTTGAAAAAAGTAAACTTATAATTTTTTGTATTTTTATAATTATGATAAATGTTTTAAACGAAATAAAATTTAAAACTGCCCGCAGCGGAGGTAAAGGAGGGCAGAATGTAAATAAGGTGGAAACCATGGTGGAAGGATGGTTTCATGTAGAGTCGTCACAAATATTAAATGATAAGCAGAAAGAAATCATCAAAGAAAAATTATCAAACAAAATTACCAAAGACGGTCATTTAATGGTAAAAAGCCAAGCTGAAAGAACACAACTTGGCAACAAAGAGGACGTAATCGTAAAAATTCATTTATTGATTACTAATGCGCTGATAAAAAGAAAAAAGCGCAAACCTACCAAACCTACTAAAGCATCGAAAGAGAAAAGAATAAAAATAAAGAAAGAAAAAAGCATCATAAAATCGGGCAGAAGAAGGCCGAGGGGTTACATTGATATCGATTAGCAGTAAATCAACAAAAAATAGCCTTTTTTAATCAACAGAAATAGTTGGATTTTAAATTGAAAATTTCTTATAATGCTTCAAGTAAGTCGATTACTTTTTCTTTTTTTAATATTAAGTAACCGAGCCGGTCATTGCTGACGCCATCTTTTAATTGATAATTAAAAACAAGCGTTTCATCTGTAACCTGCGTCTCAAAATATTTAAACTCTATATTTTGATAATGTTTTAAGCGTTCGCTGATTTCGTATAGATGCGTTGATAAAATAAAGAGCGAACCTTTTATTTTGATCAGTCCCTCAATTACTACGGTGCTGCATTTCATCGCATCCTGTATGTTGGTCCCTTTAAATATTTCGTCTATCAATATCAACCATTTCCGTCCATCATTTACTTTCAATATGGTATTTTTTATTCGCTGCACCTCATTATAAAAAAAGCTTTCGCCTCTTGAAATATTGTCCTCTACATTTATATTGCTGAGTAAACCATCGAACAAAGAAAGTTCCATTAATTCAGCGGCAACCCCCATTCCTATATGCGCTAAAAAAACGGAACTTCCGACTGCTTTTATAAAAGTGCTTTTACCCGCCATATTAGCGCCTGTGAGGAAAATGAAATTGTTTTTCTGATTTAATTCAACATCGTAAGCCACCGGCTCTCTTAGCAAAATATGGTACAGCTGCTTTGATTTCAACACAGGCTTATCTGAAGAAATAAAAACAGGAAAAGTAAGTTTATATTCATTTACTGCCATGGCCATTCCATACCAGGCATCCATCTGCGCATAAATATTGGTAAGCTCCAAAAAATTTTGCTTGTAATGATAGCGAATGAAATAAGCCAGCGCAAGCATTTCCGCGTTAGACATTTCCTCAGTTTTTTCTCTTTGAGAAACGATCAGAAATTGTGTTTTATCAATAAGTATGTCTGCTTTCTGTAATTGTTTTTTAAAATTCAACGGCACATCATCATTCAAAAATACCGACACGATTTGCTTCATTCCTTTTATAAAATCGAAAGCATGTCCAATAGAATATTTTACCAGGGAAAAATCGGGGCCGTGCAACAGCTTATATAATCGTGCGGATAAAATGGTTGGCCTTGCCGGAATATCATCAATGGTAGATTCATAAAATTTGTGGATCATCATTACCGTACCATTGCTTATAAAAAGCGGCCATCGTTCGCGGTTTGCGAGAATTAACTTTAATGTTTTCTGTACGTTATTTATTGATTCAATATCATCGAGTGAACTGCTGAAAATCTGCCTTAATCGGTCACGACCACCAGTTGTTCGGGCAAAATTTAATTTGTTGAAAACAGAAAATTCATCATCGCGATCAAAAATTGAAAGATCTTTTAACGTGGTTTTGTCTGTTTCCATTCTTTAAATAATTAATCAATTAAATAGAATTATTGATTATTTGTTGTTTTACTATATTAAAAATTACCGATTAGATTCAAATAACATTCTTTGTCCTTTATTAGATTCATCCCAGGTAGTATTTCCATAAATTGAATTATTATAAACGAGATTCCCATTTACAAAAGTTTGCAGAACGGTAGCTGGAAAAGTAACTCCTTCCAAAGGGCTCCATCCACATTTGTATAAAAGATTTTCTTTTTTTACGGTGGTAGATTGATTCAAATCAACAACAACCAAATCAGCGAAGTATCCTTCACGAATATATCCCCTGTTTTCTATTCTAAAACAATCCGCTACCGCGTGGCTCATTTTTTCAGCAATTTTGTCTAAGGAAATCCAGCCTTTTTTATAATAAGACAACATCATTAACAACGGATGCTGTACCAATGGCAAACCTGCATGGGCGTGTTCGTAAGGTCCTTCTTTTTCTTCTATTGTATGCGGTGCATGGTCTGTGGCGATAACGTCCAAACGGTTATCCAACAAAGCTTTCCAAAGTGCTTCTTTATTTTTTGCCTCTTTTATCGCAGGATTGCATTTTATCAGATAACCCAGTTTTTCATAATCATGTGTGGTGAAATGTAAATGATGGACACAAACTTCCGCCGTTATTCTTTTTTCTTTTAAGGGAATCTGATTGGTAAACAGTTCCAGTTCTTTTTCAGTGGTAATATGAAGAATATGCAACCGGCTGTTGTATTTTTTTGCCAGTGATGCAGCGAACGAAGATGAAGTGTAGCAGGCATTTTCGTTCCTGATAATGGGATGATCTGATGGCGAGAGATTGGGCTTTGTATCCTTTAAATTCTTATAATTCGCTTTAATAATTTTTTCATCTTCACAATGTGTCGCGATCAGCAATTCGCTTTCTCTGAAAATTTTGTGCAGGGCAGGTTCGCTGTCCACCAGCATATTTCCAGTGCTGGCACCCATAAATATTTTTACGCCACAAACATCATTTTTCCTTTTATTTATTTTCAGCACGTCTTCGGCATTTGTATTGCTAACGCCCATGAAAAACGAATAATTGGCTAATGAGCGTTTTTTCCCAATAACATATTTATCTTCTAACAATTCAGGCGTAAGCGCATTCGGTATTGTATTGGGCATTTCCATAAAGGAGGTAACACCTCCCGCCACCGCTGCTTTGCTTTCCGTATAAATCGTGGCTTTGTGCGTAAGTCCCGGTTCGCGAAAATGCACTTGGTCATCGATAGCCCCGGGGAAGAGATGTTTGCCTTCTCCGTTTATTTCAGTAACTCTTTCTGTCACGTCTATCTGACGTTCTATTTTTTCTATTCTCCCGTTTTTAATATATACGTCCTTTTCGGAAATAGTATTTTCGTTTACGACAGAAATATTTTTAAAAACATAATTTTGCATACCTTGAAATTAAATAATTAATGACCAACTCTATGCAAATTAAAAAAAGTGTTATTACTCTCACAGTATTTTTTTATCCCTTATTCATATTTGCACAAACAACTTATATTCCCGAAGGGTCGAAAGCTTACGACCTGATTGACCGCCTTGAGATAAAGCAGGAACAAAACACGAATCTCAATTTTTCTACCCTTAAATCTTATAGCAGAAGAGCTGTAGTTCATGAAGCAGAATATATTGATAGCATGAACAATGTAAATACTGAGTCACTTACTGGATACAGCGATGGAATTAACGCAAAAACTAATTTAACGCCAATCGATAAATATAATATTCATTCATTATTAATGGATAATTCCGAATGGGTTACGGGATCCAAAGAAAGCTTTTTGAGTAAAAAGCCCATCTGGAATACTTTTTATACTACCAAACCGAACATGTTGGAAGTGAATATTAAAGATTTTTTTCTTGCCGTAAATCCGGTAATTTATTTCCAGGAAGGAAAAGAATCCGGGAACAATGAAAATCTTTTTTTAAACACACGTGGTGTGACGTTAAGAGGAAGAATTGCCAATAAAATTGGTTTCTCCAGTACGCTTTTAGAAAATCAGGAAAGAGGACCCTTATTTTTTCAAAGCAGGGTAGCGGAGTTTAATGCTGTCCCGGGTGTAGGTTTTTATAAAAGGTTTAAGAAGACAGCTTATGATTATTTTGACGCGCGGGGATATGTAACTTTCAATGCAACAAAGTATATTGATATTCAATTTGGGTATGATAAAAATTTTATTGGGAATGGTTACAGAAGTCTTTTTTTGGATAATAGCGGCAATAGTTATTTGTTCCTAAAATTAAGCACCAGAATATGGAAACTGGATTATGAAAATCTTTTTATGGAACTGATGCCACAGTTTGTAAAGACAGGCGATAATTTATTAGACAGGAAATACGCTGCCATGCATCATCTGAGTATGAATGTAACTAAATGGCTGAATTTGGGATTATTTGAAAGCATTACGTTTGGAAGAGAGAATTATTTTGATTTTGAATATTTAAATCCTATTATTTTCTTGAGATATGTGGAAGGAAACGTAGGAAGTCCTGATAAAGCGCACGTGGGATTTGATTTTAAAGCAAATGTTGCTCATAAGTTTCAATTTTATGGACAATTTTTGTTGGACGAATTTATCCTGAGCGAGATCACAAAAAATAATGGTTTTTGGGCAAACAAATATGGGTATCAGTTGGGAGCAAAATACGTAGATGCATTCAATGTCAAGAATCTTGATTTACAGATTGAAAGCAACCGGGTGAGGCCCTTTACTTATTCTCATTACGATTCTATTGCTAATTATACTCATTATAACCAAATGCTGGCCGACCCGCTGGGAGCTAATTTCCAGGAATTTGTTGGAATTGCAAAATATCAACCCGCTCCTAAATGGTATATTAATGCAAGGGCTATTTATTATTACCAGGGGCTTGATTCTGCAGGCGTCAATTATGGAAGCAATCCTTTTGAACTATACACCACGCGGACAAGCGATTACGGCTATTATGTGGGTGGTGGCAATAAGACAAAATGCTTGAATGCTTCGTTGACGTTGTCCTATGAATTAAAAGAAAATCTTTTTTTAGACGGGAACGTCCTCTTCAGGAAATACACGGGGCTTGATAATTCCAATAGCATTAATATTGGGATAAGGTGGAATGCTGCGAGACGGGATTATAATTATTGAAAAGTAGCAAGTATAAAGTGGCAGGTAGCACAACTCACCATTGACCATTCACGACTAACTACTCCACCGTCAGAGAAAATGTCACCATCCTCGAATTGATCTTATCAATAACATTTGAATATTTCAAATTTGGATCACGTGAATGCAGGTTGTTAAGCCCGTTGCTCAATTTTAATTCGGGAGATAAGACAAAATAAGGGAAATAAATATGGAATCCCAGCCCTAATTCTGCGCTGATATCTGAACGGTTTAGTTTGATGAGGTCCTCTGCATCGTTGGCTCCTTTGTTGCTTGTCAGGTTATAATCATATCTACCCCCCCAAAAAACATAAACTTTAAAATTATCAATGCGGTCGCTGCTAAATGCCACACCTATAGGAAATCCTAATGAAATGGTCTGAACTTTTTTTGTAACCGAAGTCTCCGACTCGTATTTCTGAGTATATAAAAATGAAGTTTCAGAAAAGGTAAGATCCAATGGATGGGCACGTAGGTCAAAATGATCTCCCAGGCGCACGTTTGCCAGCAGCGCCAGGTTAATTCCCGGGCTGTTAATGCTTTCAACAGACATTATAGAATCATATTGTAGAAACCGGGGATGGTGGGTGATATTAAAATGCGAAAGATTATAACCAAGGTTGATGCCAAAATGGAATGCCCTGGCATCGTGGTCTTCCTGGTACAATTCTTTTATCTGGGCTCTGCAGGAAACAGAACCAAAGAAAACTAATAATAAGGCGAAAGCTATTTTTCGGCGCAATAAATGGTGCATATTCCTAATGTCAATGTTTTGTAGAAAGTGTTTCTATAGTCGGATCTGTTTAAGATTTGAATAAATGATTTTTTTTCAGGAAACTGAAGAACCGAATCGTTTAGGTATTGATAAGCATCGTTATTTTTAGCAATAATCTTTCCAATTTTTGGAGTGATAAATTTCATGTAAAAATTATAAAACTGCTTTACCACGGGTAACGATGGTTTCGTGCATTCTAAAATGATCAGTCTTCCTCCTGGTTTTAAAACTCTTTTTATTTCGGAAAGGCCTTGCTCAAGGTTCTCAAAATTGCGCACTCCAAACGCTACTGTAACAGCATCAAACGAATTATCTTCAAATAAAATTGCTTCACTGTCGCCGTTTAAAAGCTCGATACGATTCGCCAATCCGGCTTTAATTATTTTTTTTCTGCCAAGTTCCAGCATTCCCTCGCTGATATCTATTCCGGTAATTTTTTCAGGCTTCAAAATTTCATAACTCGTCAAGGCAAAATCTCCGGTGCCAGTGGCTACATCCAAAATTTTTTCAGGATGCATTGGAAGCAATAATTTAATGGCTTTTTTGCGCCAGCCAACATCAATGCCTGCGCTCAAAAATCGATTTAAAAAATCATAACGAAAAGCAATTTTATCAAACATGGCTTCCACCTGTTTTTTTTTGCTTTCAGAAGAATCTTTAAAGGGCACTACGGTATCGTGAGGATACATATTCATCAGCCCAAAGATAGTTTTTTGGATTTATAAGTAATATCCTTAACGATTTTTTCACAAATGAGCTTTGAGCTTTCAGCATCTCACGTTCAGCCCCTTGAATTTAGCGTTAAGCATTCACCGTATCTTGCAGAATATGCACATCAAGAAAGCCACTTATCTTATCAGCAGCCCCTCTTTCGAAAAATGCCCGCCTCCTGACAGGCCGGAATATGCGTTTATTGGCCGGAGTAATGTAGGCAAATCGTCGCTTATTAATATGCTTTGTAATAATGATAAATTGGCTAAAACGTCCAATGCGCCAGGTAAGACACAAATGATCAACCATTTTGAAATAACAAGCGTTTCAAAAGCAGGTGATGTGAAAGAGGCAAAATGGTTCCTCGTGGATTTACCGGGCTATGGCTTTGCGAAAATTTCAATCAGCAGTAGAAGAAGGTGGGAACAGATGATTGAAAACTATATCAGGAAAAGAGAAAACCTACTGAAGGTTTTTGTGTTGATTGATGCAAGGCACACACCTCAAAAACTGGATCTTGATTTTATAAAGAACCTCGCGTTATGGCAGATTCCGTTTGTGCTCATTTTCACAAAAGCCGATAAAGAAAAGCAAAGGGTTGTAAGCAAGAATATAAAATTATTTTTAGAAAATCTTCGCACTTTTCAACAATTTTTGCCACAGCATTTTATCACTAGTTCTGTAAAGAAAATGGGCCGTGATAAGATTTTGAATTTGATACAGGAAATGAATGATGAATTGGTGGCAAAATAATTTCAACTTAGTATAAGCAAAGATTTGACGGGTTTTAGTGCGGCATTTACAGTAAACCAACTTTTATATCGAATTCTTATTTCTCAAAAGTAAAAGGATTGCCCGCAAGCAATCCTTTTTTAAAATCCCAGGAATCTCTTTGATTCTACCCGTTTTGCCCTTGCGGAGGTCTTTGTGGGCGAAGGGTAGCTTCTACTTCATTTTTAAATTTTGTATACTGGTCAGGCGTGAAAATGGCTTTCAACTTAGCATCCCTGTCATCGGACATTTTTTGAAAAACACTGCGGTCAGGGCGCTCGCCTGAGGTTCTCGCATCCTGCATCGCCTTGGACGTAGCGGTGTAGTAATCAGTATAGGCACTCTCGGTGCCGCTTACCTGTTGAGGATTGAGGGATAGCGCTGGTGTAATTTTGTCCATCGTTGACTTTACTCTTTCAGGGATAGACCTTTGTTGGCCTTGGGCAAAAATGCCGGTTGTTGACAGTGTTAACAATGCAAACAACATGGTGATCTTTGTTTTCATGAGTGTTTAATTTTTATTTTTTAAGTGATTAAGATTTATACAAAACGTTGGTGAAAAAAATTATTTCGTAAATTTTGGCTTTTTACCTCCGGATGGTCGGGGTGGTCCTCCAATCATCCGTACAATGTCCTGTGCAATGGTAGAATCGAATTTAGTAAGCTGTCCGGGCTGACAGATATTTCTGACATTTTTAAAATATCTAAACATATGGACGTCCAGCGCTTTTTGCTTTTGAGCAATGGAGTCCGCATTGGCATTGATCAGCGAGTCGGAATTAGAAGAAGAATACATTAATTTGTAAAAATTTGTTTTGGAATTTCTCAATTGATCAAACAAAGGACGCGCTTGGGCCCATTGTTCTGTCCTTAAGGCCTGGTATTGATCTAGTTGACCTTTAGTAAATCCTACTTCATTTTGGAGCAAATTATACATTCCATTAGACCCGTGATTTTTTTGCATTTTATCTGTATGTTTACCTGCTGCCAGGAAAAATATTAACATGGTAATGTTGGTTATCAAAAGAAAAATGATAATAATAATGAGCGACTTTATTTTTGCCGAATTGTTCATTAAGGTTGAGTATTTACAAATTCAAAAAGGTTAGAGCTTACCTGGCTATATTCATCTACTGTGGCAATCTCCTGGTTTTGCCTAATACCACCCGTATCGCTTTTTTCTGCAGAAAAAATAACCGCAGTATTGACCATTATTACGAAACAAATGCACGCAAATGCAATGACGGGCCGCGCAAAGAAAGATGACACCCTTCCCCAGACATTCTTTTCATTATTCATTCTAGCTTCCAGCCTAGTGAAAAAGAACGGGTTTACCGATGCCTTCTCCATACCCTCAAGGCTATCGAACGTTTCCTGGATCTTATGGTTGATATTTTTTTGCATGATGATTACTGTTTTATTACCACACTTTAATTTGACGTTATTATTTTGAAAATCCTTCTTTATTTAAGCGTTTGTTCATAATATTCGTGCAAACTTGTCTGCAGATTTTTTTTTGCCCTTTGCAACAAAGCATCTACAGCCGATCCGCTCAAATTCATTATCTCACCAATTTCATTGTAACTTAACCCTTCTGTTTTGTTCAGTACAAAAGCGGTTTGTTGATTGGGAGGTAATCTTTTTACCGCCTTAAAAAGGACCGCTGAATTTTCTTTGTTCTCCATTTTTACTCCAGGGTGAAAAAAATCGGGAGGATCAATAGCTAATTCATCATTTTTCCCGTATAAACTCTGTACAAAAGCGAATCTTTTTTTTCTTTTTTTCTTTCTGATCAGGTCCAGAGATTTAGAAACGGTAATACGATAAATCCATGTAGACAACTTTGATTCTTCTTTAAATGTGGCAATGGAATCATATACCTGCATAAAAACATCCTGAGCCGTATCTTCAGCATCTTCAGTATTTTGCAAAAGTCCTAACGCAGTGTTGTAAACCATATTCTGCCAGGTTTGTACGATTGTTTTAAAAGCTGTCCTGTCTTTTTTCTTAAGCAGGTCGATCAATTCCCTTTCATTCAAAGCAAAAATATTTGTATGCTAAAGTTGAGGGCCACCAGGACCACGTCCGCCGCCGCCAAAAGGTGGTCGTCCGCCCGCTCCGCCTGGTCCTCCAAAATTCCGATATTCGTTTTGTCTGTCATTACTAGGAGCCTTTCCTTTTCCAAAGGTCTTCAATTTATAGGTAAATGTCAGCATAAAATATTGTTGCAAAACCTGGTTTGTCTGATCTTGTACATAAGCGGAAGTTACATCACGTGTAATACTTCTGTTTTGTTTCAAAAGATCAAATACAGATAATTTTAACTCTCCTGTTTGGTTTTTAAGAAATTTCTGTCCAATAGCCATATTCCACAACCAGTAATTTTGGTTAAGGCCACCTGATAAACCTTTGTAAGATTCGTTGGAGAGATCATTTTGAAAGAACAATCCTTTCTTGGTTAACAGATCACTATTAATACCAATAGATTGAGTAAAATAGTTATTATTTGCAGCAGGTTGAGAACTATTTTTTACGGTATTAATATTAGCCGAATAAGAAAGGGTGAAATCTACATATTCACTAATATTACTTGCCATTACAGCCCCTAAATTATAATTATAAGCATTGGAAATATTAGAAATCTTATTGACCATGCCAGGCTGTTTTGAGTAGCTCGCACCCGCATTAAAATTCAAAGTGGATTTTATAAAATTGATAGGTGTTGCAAAGGTAAAAAATGACCTTGCATTGATATAACCATTCATATTTATAGGCTTGGACAACTGTGACCCGCGATGCAAAACCAAAGAACTGGAAAGTACGGAGTCTTCTGTAGGTGTATACACTGCATTAGTGATATAATTATTTATGTTTTGCAAGAAGACGTTGGCAAAAAAACTTTGGCTTTTTGCAGTATTGACATAGTTATAACGAGCAATCAGATTATTGGTGTATTGCTGTTGTAGATTAGGATTACCTGTACTCCAGGAAAGAGCATTTGTGTTATTAATTACATTCTGCAATTGATTTACAGAAGGTGGACTTACAGATCCACGGTAGAAACTCATTAAAGTACTTTTATTAGAAAGTTTAAACCTTCCCATAGCATTTACCAGGAAATTACTATAGGAGTTGTCAATATGAGAAATATTGGGATATACCTGGTCACTTTTTAACTCGCTATATTGATAAGAAACTCCGGCAGAGAGCATATTATTACGATCCCCATTACGGATGGTAACTCCTGCATTTTGTGTATTGTAAGTATTATTAAACTTATTACTAAGGGTATCATTGAGCAAAGAATATTTACCAGAGTTATTATCAAAATTAAAAGTTTCCTGGTCTGCTTTGTTGGTTTGGAATGAAGGATTGTAACTAAACTGTAGTTGTGTTTTGGGCGCAAGGGATTCTGTATATTCCAGGTTGAATCTGTATTGATTGCTATTATTTTTTGAATCAGAAAATTGCTTTACAGTGTCCTGCTTTAGTATCGGCTTTACGTAATTGTTCAATTGGTTTGTGTAATTATCTCCGTTTCTAAGACTGGAAGTTTGATACACCCCTAATGATATACTTCTTCCTTTTTTGGAAAAGGCATGACGAAAAAGAACCATATTATTAAAACTATTACCGTTTGTGTTACTAGTAAGGTCATTCTCCGTACTGCTAATCTTGTTTAGTTTTTGTTCATCCAAGTATGTGTTACCTGTTGTATAATTTACAGAATTGTTTTTTTGGAAATTGAGGCCCGAAGTTGCAATTATCGTATTGCTTGAATCAAGACGGTAAGTAAGCCGCAGATTAACCCGGTTATTATAATTTTCGCTGTTAGAAAGAGTGTTCTCGTCATAAAATTGAGAAGAATCTTTTGAAGTAAAATTCTGCTGACTAATAGTTTGATTATTGTTGGTATTGCTGTTATTGAAAAAGTAACTTCCGGAAATATCTACCTTCTTTCCCCATGCATCACTATAGTTAACTCCAAAAGCATTGGTTTTTGCAATACCGCTTTGAGGACCTACTGTAAAACCCGAAGAACCTCCTCTGAAGTTTCCGCCTCCGCCGCCACCACGCATTCCACCGCCACCACGATTGCCACTGCTGGTAACACCAAGGAGATCCTGTGATGAAAAATTTTGCTCATTTACATTATTTACAAGACCTACCAGGGAGATCCTTCTGGCATTGTTGAAGAAGCTTACATTACCACCACCACTATACCGGTCATCTGTACCATAACCCGCGAATATTCTACCAAAATTGCCGCTACGCATGTCTTTCTTTGTAACTATGTTGATTGACTTGGTTGTATTACCATCGTCAAATCCGGTAAGCGCTGCCTGGTCACTTAGTTTATTAAACACCTGTATTTTGTCAACCACTTCGGCTGGTAGGTTTCGTAAAGTAGCTGTGGCGTCGTCTCCAAAAAAATCCCTTCCATCAACCGTCACTTTTTGAACTGTTTCTCCCTGGGCAGTTACAGCTCCGGTCGATTTATCTACGGTCACCCCCGGCATCTTTCTTATCAGGTCTTCGCTGGTGGCGTCAGGGTTAACTTTAAACTGGCTGGCGTTATAATCAAGGGTGTCTCCATTTTGCCTTACTGGAGGGTTGTTCTTAATCACTACAGTGGAAAGGGTTTCAGCGGTTTTGGTAACAGAAATCGTTCCTAAGTTAATATCTCTGTTACTAACTACTACCTGCTTTTTAAAAGGCTCATATCCAATAGAAGAAATAGTTAGCGTGTAAGTTCCCGGTGCTAAATCTTTGAGAACGAACGTTCCAGTGTTCGTGCTTACAGTCTGCCGAGGTTTTACAGATGACTCTGAATTAGAAAAACTTACCGTAGCGTTTGAAATAGGGGAATTGCTTGAAGCGTCTTCAAGGGTTCCCGAAAGGCTTTGTCCGTAAGAATTTGCACAAATCATTGCGGAGAAGAGTAGAATTATAATTTTTTGCATGGTTGATTAAATTAAATATAGGACGATGTAATTACAGAAAACCCTCGCGACTAAAAAATAAATTATATGATTATTTGATGTCGAGAAATATTCCTATATAATTGAGGTATTCTGGTTAACGCTGAATTCAAGCGTTGGGCTGTCGTTGAAAACACTTTTTTATTTTGTTAACGGGAACTAAAAGCCATTTCAATTATATTGCACTCCCAAAAAGCAAAAAAGAATTTTATGGAGTATAATAAGTTAGTTTCTGTTACCGGGATGTCCGGATTGTTCGAATTGTTGTCGTCAAAATCTGATGGTGCCGTTGTGCGTTCACTGGAAGACAATACTTCCAAATTTGTAAGTACCAGGCAGCATAATTTTTCACAGCTTGAAAGTATAGAGGTATACACCACTTCTGGCAATAGCTCGCTGGCCGAATTGTTTGAGGCTATGAAAGCAAGCAAAGAAAAAGTGCCGGAAAGTAATGCGGACCTAAAATCGCTCAAAGACTATTTTCAAAAAGTTTATCCCGATATGGATTTTGACCGGGTTTATTCCAGTGATATGAAGAAGATGGCAAAATGGTTTCATATCATTCAAAAAAATAAAATAGAAGTAAAAGTAAAAACCGAAGAAGAAAAAGAAGCGGCGGCAGAATTAAAAAATGCAAAGCAAGCTCATGTAGAAAATGCACATGTTAAAGACATGAAACCGCAGCAGATGAATCCTAAAAAGATTGAAAGCAGGGGCGTGAAGTAGGTAAGAAGTTAATTAGTCAATTACTTAATAAGGAACACTATCCTGATTACAAATTTGTCCCGACAAATCTCTGGACTATTGGTTGACTGTAAGCAGGAATATTAATTAACGATACAGGATTCTTCAAACAGAAATCTCCTCTATTTGTTTATTTACTACATTTCTTTAACCCGCCAAGTCTATTAAATCACTCATTCACCATGGATACTCAGTTACAAAAATTAAAAAGAAGTTATCTCCCCGAAAATTTAACCGTTTCCGATTGGACAAGCCTTGAGCCTTATTTTAAAGAGCTTGTTGAAAGAAAAATTAATTCTAAAGAAGAACTGGAACAATGGCTGAAAGACATGAGCGAACTGGAAGCCATGATTAATGAAGATTCGTGTTGGCGGCAGATAAGAATGACCTGCGACACCACAAATAAAAAGCTGGAAGAAGCTTTCAATTTCTTTGTTATGGAAATTCAGCCAAAGATTCAGCCGTATGCTTTTGAGATAAATAAAAAACTGGTGAATTGCCCCTTTACGAAAGAATTGGATAAAGATAAATATTATACCTACCTGCGCTCTATACGAAAGAGCATAGATCTTTTCAGGGAAGAGAATATTCCAATCCAGTCAGATCTCGCCGTAATGCAGCAACACTATGGAATGATCACGGGAAAAATGAGCATAGAGGTTAGCGGTAAGGAATACACGCTGCAGCAGGCCAGCAAATTCCTTGAGAGCCACGATAGAAAGCTACGCGAAGAAGTTTACCGAAAGGTAAATGAAAGAAGGCTTGAGGATAAAGATGAACTAGATATCTTATTTTCTGAATTAGTAAAAAAACGAAACCAGGAAGCTTTGAATGCCGGTTTCAAAAATTACAGGGATTTTAAATTTAAAGAACTTGGCCGTTTTGATTATACCAAAGAGGATGCTTTTCAATTTCATGATTCGGTAAAGAAACATGTAGTGCCGTTGGTAGCAAAAATTTACCAGCATAAAAAAGAGAAACTTCAACTCGAACAACTCCGCCCATGGGATATGGAAGCGGAACCAGAAGGCACAAAACCACTCGCACCATTTGAGACATGGAAAGAATTGCTCGACAAAACCATTGAATGCTTTACCAGGATTCGTCCTTTCTTCGGCGATTGCCTGCGGCAAATGGATTCGATGCATCATCTTGATTTGGAAAGCCGCAGTGGCAAAGCTCCGGGTGGATACAACATGCCGCTGGCAGAAAGTGGTGCACCATTTATTTTTATGAACGCAGCTCAGTCGATGCATGATGTTACGACAATGGTACATGAAGGCGGACATGCGATTCAATCTTTTTTGACTCATTCGCTCGAATTGAATTCTTTCAAGGAATATCCAATGGAAATAGCCGAAGTGGCCAGCATGGCGATGGAACTTTTCAGCATGGATCATTGGGATGTTTTCTTCGATAATCCCCAAGAACTTAAAAGAGCTAAAGAGCATCAACTGGAACGCGTAATTACATTATTTCCCTGGATAGCCGTGGTAGACAAATTCCAGCATTGGATCTATGAAAATCCAAGTCATAGCTTTGAAGAAAGAACTGCAAGCTGGATGAAGATCGTAAACGAATTTTCAGATGGAGTGATTGATTATTCCGGGTTAGAAAAGTATGTTGAAAATATGTGGCAAAAGCAATTGCATTTATTTGAAGTCCCTTTTTATTATATCGAATATGGTATCGCCCAATTAGGCGCCGTTGGGCTTTGGATGCAATACAAGAAAAATCCGGAGAAAGCACTTGATAATTATGTGAGTGCATTGAGCCTCGGTGGTACCAAAACTTTACCTGAACTATACAAAGCCGCAGGATTGAAATTTGATTTTTCTTCTGAGAACATCCAAACGCTAATGGAATTTGTTGGTAAAGAAATGGAGAAATTGTGATAGTTTGAATATCAGGCGAAATTAGAAAAGGGGCATATTTATTGATTCAATACAAAAAATTATCCAGGCAATTTTTTCTTATAGACATTTATCTTTTCGCTCAACGACATCCTAGCATATCGTGGCGAAGGCGATGGCAGGCATTCTCCATTTTTAATGGAAGGAAATAATTTTAAAAAATGTTTTTCTACCAGCTTGCTCGTAAAAAATATTGAATCAAATTTATTTTCTTGCAAAACTTCTTTTAGCGCTTTGTCATTGTACGCTACTATTTCAAGATTGCTATCCTGGTTGTTGTTTTCCGTCCTTCTTATTTTGAGAAATATATCGGCTATAGCAATGCCATGCTTTGCAAAAAGATTTTTCTTGTCTTCAGTGGTAATTAATTCTTCATTATATACACCTCTCAATATATTCCAAAACTGGTTCCGTTTGGAAGCATAAAACCATTCGTTTACTGCCGGTGCAGTTGCATGATCTTTTCCGGGAAAACTTCCCAGGATAAGGACTGTGGCGTTTGGTGGGACAAAAGGTTTATGAGGATGAATTTCTATTTCATTCATTTCAATGAAGAGTTTGTTGATGCAAACAAATTTACAATAAGTAAAATCATAGAAATTTTTTCACCATAAAGTTTTAGTTTTATTTTTCTAATTTTTTTTATGACCACACATTCTGCCAAGGCTAACAGAAATGTAATCTTTATTGTAATCGTTGCATCGCTCGGGTATTTTGTAGATATCTACGATCTCGTTATTTTTTCTATTGTTAGAGTTCAAAGTTTTCATGATATCGGCATCGCTGACGACGCCATGCGAAAAGGTGGCGAATATGTATTGAATATGCAAATGGGCGGTCTTCTTATCGGAGGTATTATTTGGGGAATTATCGGTGATAAATTCGGACGTATCAAAGTGCTTTTTGGATCTATTCTTTTGTATTCTATTGCCAACATGGCCAATGCATATGTTAGCAATATTAATAGTTATGCCATTATTCGCTTTATCGCCGGTATCGGGCTGGCGGGCGAATTGGGCGCGGGTATTACTTTAGTTAGCGAAAGCATGCACAAAGATAAACGCGGTTATGGTACTATGATGGTGGCTGTAGTAGGTGTGCTGGGTGCGCTTATTGCTTTTTGGGTCGCGGAGCATTTCGACTGGCGCCATGCGTATATTTTCGGCGGGTGCATCGGTATTGTTTTACTGGCGCTCAGAATCGGAACTTTTGAATCAGGCCTTTATAAAAAAACAGAAGATAGAAACATACCGAAAGGCAAATTCATGATGCTTTTTGCTAATCGAGAAAGAGCGTTGCGTTATTTATATTGTTTGCTGATAGGATTGCCAATCTGGTTTGTTGTCGGCATTTTTGTGACCCAGGCGCCCGAATTTGGAAAAGCCCTTGGCGCAACGGAAGTGCTCAGCGCGGGGAAAGGCATTGTCTATACATATATCGGAATTTCCCTGGGCGACCTGTTTGCCGGACTTTTGGCACAAATCACCCGTTCAAGAAAACTGGCTGTTTTTATTTTCCAGGTTGGTATTATTCTTAGCTCGATATGGTATCTATCTTCTACGGGTATTACGCCCGAAAAATTTCACTGGCTGGCCTTTTTTATGGGATTATCAGTGGGCTATTGGGCTACTTTTGTTACGATTTCTTCCGAGCAATTTGGCACCAATCTTCGCGCCACCGTTACTACTACAGCACCTAATTTTGTAAGAGGTGCTTTGATACCAAGTACCTTTCTTTTTGAATTTTTTGTACACAGGTATGGTATCATTACCGCTGGTTATATTATGATATTACTGCTTTCTGCTATAGCTATTTTCGCCCTTACCCAGCTTAAAGAAAGTTTTAATAATGATTTGAATTATCTGGAAGAATAGTGAACCAAACGCGGTTTTTTTTAGAAGAAAAAATCTCTGCCAATTTGTGAAATTCGTGGCTTTAGCTTCCGAAAGAATTTTGTTAAAAAATACCTTGTAATTCATTTCCTGATTTTGCATTAATTTCACAGCCTAATTTTCAATTAAACAACTGAATTTATATTATGGCTACAGCGATAAGAATGCCTTTGATGAGTGATACCATGACGGAAGGAAAAATCATCCAATGGAATAAAAAAGTAGGTGATAAAGTGAAAAGCGATGATTCGCTTGCCGAAGTAGAAACTGATAAAGCCACCATGGATGTAGTGGGTTACGAAGAAGGAACGCTTTTATACGTTGGCGTGGAAGCTGGGAAATCCGCAAAAATTAATGATATCATCGCGATTGTTGGAAAAGAAGGAGAAAATTTCCAATCTATACTGGATGAAGATAAAAATAAAAATTCTAAGGGCGACCAGAAAGCCTCCAACGATGAGAAGAAAGAAGCTGTTAGCGATAAAAAAGAAAGCGCTCAACCTGAAAAAAAGTCAGGAAATGTTGAGTTACCAAAAGATGCGAAAGTGATTCGCATGCCCCTCATGAGCGATACCATGACGGAAGGGAAAATTATTCAATGGAATAAAAAAGTGGGTGACAAAGTGAAAAGCGATGATGCGCTGGCCGAAGTGGAAACCGACAAGGCTACCATGGAAGTAGTGGGGTATGAAGAGGGGACACTTTTGTACATTGGGGTAGAAGCCGGGAAAGCAGCTAAGGTGAACGAAATTATTGCCATCGTAGGAAAAGAAGGAACAGACGTAAGCGCGTTTGTAGCAGCGGAAAAAAATGCTCCTTCGTCAGCTGAGAATAAAAGTGAAGCCAAAGCTGAGGCGCCCAAAACCGCTCCGCAGCCGGAAGTTCAAAACAACGAAACTGCGCCTCAAACATCTTCTACAGAAGGTGGTAGAATAAAAGCTTCTCCACTTGCCAAAAGGTTGGCAGAAGAAAAGGGGATTGATATTGCTCGGGTACCGGGCACCGGTGATGGTGGGAGAATTGTAAAAAAAGATGTTGACTCATATATTCCGGCTGCCGCTCCTAAACCTGAAGTTAAAAAAGTCGCTGAAGCAAAACCGGTTCAGCCATTCGCACAAATAGGGCAGGAAAGTTATGAAGATATCCCTAACTCGCAAATGCGCAAAACCATCGCAAGACGTTTGGGAGAAAGTAAATTCCAGGCGCCTCATTTCTATCTCACGATGGAAATAAACATGGACAATTCCATCACGTCGCGCAAAGGTCTTAACGAAATCAGCCCGGTAAAAATTTCTTTCAATGATTTGGTAATAAAAGCCTGCGCTATGGCGCTGCGCCAGCATCCTGCAGTCAACAGCAGTTGGAAAGGCGATTTTATCCGTCAGAATAAACACATTCACATTGGATCTGCTGTGGCAGTTCCGGATGGCTTAATTGTTCCCGTAATTCGTTTTGCCGACCAAAAATCACTTTCGCAGATTGCGGCCGATGCCAGCCAGTTGTATGAAAAAGTAAGAAACAAAAAGATTCAACCGGAAGAATTTACCGGAAATACATTCACTATTTCCAACCTTGGAATGATGGATATTGATGAATTCACCGCCATTATCAATCCGCCGGACAGCGCGATATTAGCGGTTGGCGCCATAAAAGAAAAAGTCGTAAAAAAAGGAGATGGTTTTGCGGTGACTAATGTAATGAAAGTGACGATGAGTTGCGATCACAGAAGCATAGATGGCGCAGTGGGCGGGGCTTTCCTCCAAACGGTGAAGAAATTCCTGGAAAATCCGGTTACGATGTTGGTTTAATATTTTATAAAATAAAAATCATTAATATTTATTGGTTTACTGCAAAACGATAAACCAATTTCTTTTTCTCCTGGTTATAAAAAATAGTTTTAAATTTAATAGTGAATTTAAAACTTCAATCCACTTTACAGCTTCTTCGTTTTCACTTTTCTTTTTTTTTAATGCCGGTCTATTGGTTTGCTGTGGGCCAGGTTCGCGACATAAACTGGCACACTGCGATTTTAATTTTTGTAATTCTGCATGTGTTGGTTTATCCGGCCAGCAATGGTTACAACAGTTATATGGATCGGGATACCACGCCCATTGGCGGATTAAAAAATCCAATGCTGCCAACGCGTTCGTTGTTTTACACAACCATTTTTATGGATGCATTTGCCCTTTTATTAAGCTTAACAGTTTCACCGTTATTTGCAACTGGGATTTTTTTCTACATCCTTGCTTCCAGGGCTTATAGCTATAGACGGATCAGGCTAAAAAAATACCCAATTGCCGGGTATTTAACGGTCGTTATTTTCCAGGGAGCGGTCACTTTTTTTTTGGTTTTTTATGGCAGTAGCAGTCATCATTCTTTACAAGTCCCGGTTTTGGCAATGATTGCTTCGAGTTTATTAATCGGGGGTTTTTATCCGCTTACCCAAATTTATCAACACCAGAGCGATTATGAGGATGGTGTAATTACCATCAGTTATTTATTGGGATATAAAGGCACTTTCATCTTTACTGGCATTATATATGCTCTGGCTTTCCTTTGTTTGGGTTGGTATTTTTATTCAGAGTCTATGTTTTCTAATTTTATTGTTCTTCAAATCTTTATGCTTCCGATTATCGTATATTTTTTTACCTGGTTTGCAAAAGTGGCGCGGAATAGTAATGAAGCTAATTTTAATAATACGATGCGAATGAATATACTGGCCGCCGTTGGTACCAATCTCGGGTTTATCACGCTCTTAATTTTAAAATCATTTGAGTAAAATTGTTTCTATATCAACCGCGTTGCCGCTTTATAAACACGACCAAAGTGCGATTTTAAACTTCATGCAAAATGTTTATGCAATGGATGAAGTTGAAAAACGAAAACTCAGGTTTCTGTACCACCAAAGCGCGATCCAAACCAGGTATTCCGCAATTCCCGATTACAGTTTGAATGCCCCGGAATGGTCATTTTATCCCGCGTCCGAAAACCTTCAACCTTTCCCCAACCTGGAAAAAAGAATGGATTGGTATAGCAAGATCGCTCCACAAATATCAGTAAATGCTATTCAGCAATGTATTGCTCAAAAAATAGATAAAGAGGCTATTACGCACTTAATCACCGTAAGCTGTACCGGTATGAGTGCGCCAGGTTTGGATTTGCAAATAATGGAAATGATGGGGTTGCCTAAAACTATCTTCCGTACTTCAGTGAATTTTATGGGATGCTACGCAGCCATCCATGCCATGAAGCTCGCGGACTCTTTTTGTAAGAATGATGCCAATGCAAAAGTAATTATTGTTTGTACCGAATTGTGCACGCTCCATTTTCAAAAAGAAGCTACGATGGATAATATCGCCTCGGGACTTTTATTTGGGGATGGATCTGCTGCTCTTTTGGTTACGAATGATCAAAATAGCCTGGAAGGAATACACCTAAAAAGTTTTTACAGCGAAGTAGGATTTAATGGAAAAGATCACATGAGCTGGCAACTTTCATCTTCCGGTTTTTTGATGCAGCTTTCGGGTTACGTTCCAGAGTTAATCGAACAGGATTTCAATGATCTTCTGAAAAATGCCTTACAAAACGCGGATATGAACCAGGAAGAAATTTCGAATTGGTGTATCCATCCGGGAGGGAAAAGAATTTTATCAGCGATCGAAAAAAGCACTTCGATTTCAAATGAAGATTTAAAATTTTCTTACCAGGTTTTAAAAGATTATGGCAACATGTCTTCGCCCACTATTTTATTTGTATTGAAAGAAATTATGGAGTCGCTGAAAGTTAAAAAAGAAAAGAAATCCAATATTTTTGGCGCTGCTTTTGGCCCTGGGCTTACCATGGAAACGTTCATTTTATCAGATGATTGATTATAAAAAACGCTCGTCACAAAAAGAAATTCTTGATCAAAAAAATATTCCATTCGCGGATATTGCTTTGAATATGAAAGAGCTTGATTGGATCAATTCCCGTCTTGGTGGCCATGCAATTACAATCGCAGGTTTTAGAGAATTAGTAAAAAGCCAAAAATCAATTTCGGTTTGCGAAATTGGCTGTGGTGGTGGCGATAATTTAAATGCGCTTTATCAATTTTGTATCAAAAATAATATTACAGCCAAGTTTGTTGGAATTGATATTAACAAGGAATGTGTGGCTTTTGCAAAAGAAAAGTCATTAATAAAAAATGCAGAATTCATTTTGGACGATTACAAAAATGTTCATTTTGAAAAAGAAAAACCAGATATTATTTTCTCGTCTCTTTTCTGTCATCATTTTAGTGATAATCAATTAAAAGAAATGGTAAAATGGATGAAAGAAAATTCAACGATTGGGTTTTTTATAAACGATTTGCATCGCCATCCTGTAGCTTACCATTTTATAAAAATGGCGACAAATTTTTTTTCAAAATCTTACCTCGTAAAAAATGACGCTTCCATTTCTGTCTTGAGAGGTTTTAAAAAAGATGAGTGGAGAAATATTTTAGAAAATGCAGGCATAAAAAATTATTCAATAGATTGGAAATGGGCATTCCGGTTTTTAATCGTGGTTTTTAATTCTCAAAATAGTGGATGATGCAAAAAAACGGTCAAGTAGAAAGTGAGGATATTTCTTGTTTTACTGTCGCTATTATTGGCGGCGGACTCGCGGGCCTTTCTCTTTCGATTTTACTTTGCAAAGAAGGATACAAAACCATTTTATTTGAAAAAGAAAAATATCCGTTTCATAAAGTTTGCGGTGAATACATCAGTCTTGAAAGCTGGAGTTTTATAGAAAGTTTGGGATTAAATCTCTCTAATCTTGAGCTGCCAATTATAAAAAAATTAGTCGTTTCTGCTCCAAATGCAAATACTATTGAGACAAAATTGGATTTGGGAGGTTTTGGCATTAGCCGCTTTTTTATCGACAATGAGCTTAAGGAAATCGCCCTTGCAGCCGGTGTAACGATTTATGAGGAATCTAAAGTAATAGATATTTCATTCGAAAATGAAATGACTTCGATACAATATAATAAAGGCGAAGTGTTTGCAAAAATTGTTGTCGGAAGTTTTGGAAAAAGGAGCAATCTTGATGTAAAATGGAATCGGGATTTTGTAAAAGAAAAACCATCCAAACTCAATAATTATATTGGTGTCAAATATCATGTAAAAAATGATCTCCACTCAGATACCATTGCTTTGCACAGTTTTAAAAACGGCTATTGCGGCGTTTCAAAAATTGAAAACGGTGAGTCGTGTTTATGTTATCTTACCACAGCAAAAAATTTAAAAGAGAGCCACAATTCTATTAAAGAAATGGAAGAAAGAATTTTGTATAAAAATCCTTTTCTTAAAAAAATATTTACGGGGTCTGAATTTATATTTGAAGAGCCCGTAACCATTTCCCAAATTAGTTTTGACAAAAAACAGCAGATTGAGAATCACGTTTTAATGTTGGGTGATGCAGCTGGAATGATAACGCCGCTTTGTGGAAACGGTATGAGCATGGCTTTACATTCTTCAAAGATCGCTTTTGAAAATATAGACTTATTTTTAAAAGGAAGACTCAGCCGTACGGAAATGGAAAACAACTACATCAACACCTGGAAGAAGCAATTTGAAAAACGCTTAAGAATTGGCAGAATGATTCAGCGATTTTTTAGAACGGAAAAACTGGCGAATTTTTTTATCAGCGCGATAAAGCCTTTTCCATTTATAATTAAGCAATTGGTAAAAGCTACTCATGGAAAGACGTTTTTTTAAATTTGCATGATTAAAGAGAAAGTTTCAACATAGAAGGCGCAAAAACTTTTATTTCCGGACACATAAGAAAACGGTACACGCAATTCCTGCATTGATAAGAGGTTGGCTGCATGAATCATTTCGAAAATGTATCCTACTTAAATTGTGGGTATTATTTAGAATATAAAAATTTATCTTTATCTCTCTTTTCATTGTAAATTATTTCCATGGCATCTTCAAAACCTTTTGTTTCACCGTCTTTCACCTATGAAACATTAGAAGAAACGCTTGACATAAAACCGAAAGGCGCGGAACTATCTATTGGTATTCCCAGTGAAACATCTTACCAGGAAAACAGAATCGCCCTTACTCCTGAAGCCGTGAGTGTATTAGTTGCCAACGGACACAAAGTAGTAATGGAAACGAAAGCCGGGGAAGGTGCCAGCTATTCAGATAGGGATTATAGCGAAGCGGGCGCAAAAATTGTACATAGTAAAAAAGAAGTGTTTGAATGTGAAATAATCGTAAAGAGTGCGCAGGTCTGTGAACATGAAATTGATCTTATTAAACCTCATCAATTTATTATTTCGCCAATTCACGTTACCGCCCTGAAGCGCGAAATTTTGGAAAAGATGATGGAGAAAAAAGTTACGGCGCTCAGCTTTGAAAACTTAAAGGATGATAGCGGCCACAATCCTATTGTGAGGAGCATGAGTGAAATTGCAGGAAGCGCCGTGATGCTAATCGCCGGACAATATTTAAGCAATGCCAATAATGGAAAAGGTGTTTTGGTTGGTGGTATTTCCGGGATTCCGCCAACAAAAGTGATCATAATAGGCGCTGGCATAGTAGGTGAACAAACGGCTCGTGCAGCGTTGGCGTTAGGTGCCAGTGTAAAAATATTTGACAACAGTATTTACAGGTTAAAACGCTTGCAAAATAATATCGGAATGAGGCTATTTACTTCTGTAATAGAGCCGAAGATTTTGTCAAAACAATTAAAAACCTGCGATGTGGCCGTTGGCGCTTTGGCAGCATCCGGAGGCAGAACCCCATTGGTAGTTTCAGAAGAAATGGTAAGCATCATGAGGCCCGGAAGCGTAATAGTAGATGTAAGCATAGACCATGGAGGTTGTTTTGAAACTTCCCACCTGACTACCCACGCCAATCCGATTTTCAGAAAATATGATGTGATTCATTATTGTGTGCCTAATATTCCAAGCGGTTTTGCAAGAACCGCTTCGCAGGCTATCAGCAACGTACTGATGCCGTTAATGCTTGAAATGGCCGATGATGGCGGATTTGAAAACCTTGTTTGGTACAAAATAAATATCCGTAGCGGCATTTATCTATTTAAGGGATCGCTTACTAATTTCCACCTCAGCCAACGGTTCGACCTGAAATTTACTGATTTGAATTTACTGATAGCCAGCAGGCGATGAAAAAAAGAAGAATCTAATTCTCCGTTTATAAAAATAAAAATCTTTAATATTTGTTGTTCTACTGTATAAGACGCACATGAATCGATTGTCTTATGCGGTGCTGATTCATTCCGTGCTCAAAGTAGTAAAAGAAGTTGCCGTTAATTGAAATACAGCTTTCTCATCTGAGACTTTTATTTCTTTTTCTTCTTGCATGTCCTTGCTTTTATCGGTAATCCATACACGTAAATGTTTTGTTTTTTGGGTAAGCCTGAAAGTGTTTTGGTATGTATGATTTTGCGATTGCAGATATATTTACCGCTGCGCTGTGTTTTCCTATATCAGTTATTTCTTCTTTAAAATAAAGGCTGTTAATATTGGCGGCAATAATTTGCGTATTACCATTCATGTTATAATGGGGCCTTTGTTTTTCTCTGTGGAAATAATTTGGTTGCCATTATTCATAACGAATGTTAGGTTGGTTTGGAAATCCATTAATTGCCCGCCAATTCTTATTCTGGTAATATTTCCCCAAGGTTCTACTTCTACCTGTGCGATTGATAGTAGGGATATAAAAAGTAAAAGGGAATGATTTTTTTAGAAATTGATTCCATATATTTTTAATGTGAGAATGAAGATACTTTTTGTGAGAAGAATCTCTTTATATTTTACAGAGAAGGACTGTGAGCTAAGCATAAATAATGTGCTGAATTTGAAATCTTAAGTTACATTTTAATAAAAAAACTGTGAAACAAAAAAAGGCAAATATCGAAAGGCTAAAAAAAGTATATTTGTCCTAATAAAAAAATAGTTATGGACAGAAGGAAATCTCTTAAGGTAATGGTTCTGGGTTCTGTTTCTTCGGGTGTATTGTTAGATGCTTGCAAAACAGAGGATAGTAAAGCCGTTGCTAATAAAGTGGCTGCAAAGCCAACCGAGAAAAAGCGTCTGGGATTGATGAAAGAAGAAGTGCAACATCTTAATGAAGTAGCTGCTTACAAATTTTTTACATCGCATGAGATGCAGACCATAACTGTTCTTGCTGATATTATCATTCCTAAAGACCAAGTTAGTGGCAGCGCATCAGACGCGAAAGTTCCCGATTTTATCGAATTTATTGTAAAAGACCAACCGGATAATAAAGTGCCTATGCGTGGCGGATTGCAATGGTTGGATATGCAATGCCTGAACCGATATGGAAAAGTATTTGCAGATTGCGATCCAAAAAAACAAATGGAAATAGTGGATGAGATTGCATGGCCTAAAAAAGCAAAACCGGGAATGAAACCTGGTGTTAATTTTTTTAATCTGATGCGAAACCTTACGGCCACCGGATTTTACACCTCGGAAATTGGCGTAAAGGACGTGGGCTATTTGGGTAACACACCCAATCAATGGAACGGGGTTCCGGATGATGTACTAAAGAAACATAACCTGGCTTACACGCCGAAAGAACTAGCAGAATGTGTTAGTTTTTGATAAGACAGCAAAAGAACAAAAAACATTTTTTTTACTTTAAAATTTTTTGAATGAGAAAACTAAGAATGGGAATGGTAGGCGGCGGCGTAGATGCATTTATCGGTGCTATTCACAGAATCGCGGCCAACATGGATGGTTTAATTGAACTCAAGTGTGGCGCATTAAGTATTCATAAGGATCACGCCATAACATCCGGTAAGGTATTATTTCTTCCTGAAGATAGAACCTATCTGACTTTCGAAGAAATGATTGAAAACGAAAGTAAAATGCCCGCTGATGAACGTATTGATTTTATCACAATCGTTACGCCTAATTTCGCGCATTACGCTCCGGCTATAATGGCATTAGAAAATGGATTCAATGTGGTCATTGAAAAACCAATGACTTTTACTATCGACGAAGCAAGATCATTGCAAAAAAAGGTGGAAGAAACTGGGTTGACATTATGCCTCACTCATACCTATTCTGGGTATCCAATGGTAAAGCAAGCAAGAGCGATGATGAAAGAAGGGGCTTTAGGAAAGATCAGGAAAATCTATGTTGAATATTGCCAGGGTTGGCTAAGCAAATTATCAGAGCGTGAAGGCAATGCACAGGCTGCCTGGAGAACAGATCCCAAAAAATCCGGAAAAGCAGGCGCAATGGGAGATATAGGCACACACGCCGCGCATCTCGCTGAATACATAACGGGCTTAAAGATAACACAGCTTTGTGCCGATTTGAATATTGTCGTTGAAGGCCGACATCTGGATGATGATGGGCAGGTTTTACTGAAATTTGATAATGGCGCGTCAGGCGTTTTGATCGCCACGCAAGTAGCGGCGGGTGAAGAGAATAATCTGAAGATTAGAATTTATGGTGAGAAGGGCGGCGTTGAATGGGTACAGCAGGAACCGAATACGTTAATTGTGAAATGGCTTGAAAAACCGGCCGAAATTTTAAGAGCGGGAAATAATTACCAGAATATATTAAGTCCTTTTGCCACAAAAAATTGCAGGACACCCGGTGGCCATCCTGAAGGCTACCTTGAAGCTTTTGGAAATATCTATCACAATTTTGCACAAACATTATTGGCAAAGATGGATGGGAAAACGCCTACACCTGAAATGCTGGATTTTCCAAGTGTTGAGGATGGTGTAAGAGGGATGGCATTTATTGATAATGTCGTAGCGTCAGGAAATTCAACAGAAAAATGGACAGCATTTAAAATATAGTTCTTAATAAAATTTACATCGCCACTTCAATGTAAATTGTGGCGGGTCAAAATAAAATACAAATGACAACACTCAAAGGCCCCGGCATTTTTCTTGCGCAGTTTATCGGTGATGACGCGCCATTCAATAGTTTGAAAAGCATTTGCCAGTGGGCAAAAGACAAAGGATTCGTTGGTGTACAAATTCCAACATTAGACGCGAGGTTTATTGACCTTCAAAAAGCCGCCAAGAGTAAAACGTATGCTGATGAAATAAAAGAAACGGTCAATAGTTTTGGATTAGAAATCACAGAACTTTCCACTCATCTACAGGGACAATTAATAGCAGTTAATCCTGTGTATGATTTACTTTTCGATGGTTTTGCGCCGGAGCAATACCGCAAGAATCCAAAGGCAAGACAGGAATGGGCAGTACAACAGATGAAATACGCGGCGAAGGCTTCTCAGAACCTGGGATTGAATGCACATGCTACTTTTAGTGGCGCTTTATTATGGCCTATGGTTTATCCCTGGCCGCAAAGACCCGAGGGCCTGGTGGAAGAAGGATTTACCGAACTGGCAAAAAGATGGCTGCCTATCCTGGACGAGTTTAAGGATTGTGGCGTTGATGTTTGTTATGAAATTCATCCCGGCGAAGACCTCCATGATGGCGTTTCTTATGAGATGTTTTTAGAAAAAGTAAAATATCACGAAAAAGCTTGTTTACTGTATGATCCTTCTCATTTCGTTTTACAATGTCTCGATTACATTTCTTATATTGATAATTACCACGAGCGCATTAAAGCATTCCATGTAAAAGATGCTGAGTTTAACCCTACCGGAAAACAAGGCGTTTACGGAGGTTACCAAAGCTGGATTAATCGTGCAGGCCGGTTCCGTTCACTAGGCGACGGTCAGGTTGATTTTAAATCTATTTTTAGCAAGCTCGCCGCTTATGATTATAAAGGATGGGCCGTTTTGGAATGGGAATGTTGTTTGAAAGATTCCGAGCAGGGAGCAAGGGAAGGTGCTCCATTTATTAAAGAACATATCATTCCCGTTACTGAAAAAGCATTTGATGATTTTGCGGGCACCGTTAAGGATGAAAACCTGAATAAGTCCGTGTTAGGTATTCTTTAATCTTATTTTCTCTATTTTTTTCATGGCAGGTGAAGCGTGATATTTATGTTGTTTGGGATTAATGTACTATTTCTTAATTAGCAATGAATTTTCTGTTTTGTACAGTTTAAACCAGCACCTTCGAAAGTAACTTCTTGCAATCGTACAATTATGATTCAACGTATCTTGTGGCCACAATACAACTGCTTTAAGTTCAGGTCATCTGCGACAAAACTTTCCTTCTTTCCTTTTTTGGTACTTGCTTCATCACTTATTTTTTTAAGCTGTAAGTCAAAAACACAAATCCCTGATCAATTTCAATTGATGAATGATGCAGAAACCGGTTTGCACTTTGCGAATAAACTGACGCCTGCACAGGAATTGAATGTTCTTAACTACATCTATTTTTATAATGGGGCCGGAATAGGAGCTGGTGACTTTAACAATGATGGAAAAATAGATTTGTTCTTTGCATCAAATCAGGGGCAGAATAAAATATACCTGAATCAGGGTAATTTGAAATTTAAAGACGTAACCAGTGAAGCCAAAATTCCTGAGGATGGAGGATGGTCAACAGGAGTGTCCGTGGTTGATATTAACAATGATGGGTTGCTCGACATTTATATTTGCCGGGTCGGCGACTACCAGACTTTGCATAGCCACAATCAATTGCTCATTTGCCAGGGAATAGACAAGAATGGGGTTCCTTATTATAAGGATGAAGCCAAACAATATGGATTGGATTTTTCCGGTTTCAGTACTCAGGCTGTTTTTTTTGATTATGATGGGGATGGAGATCTTGACATGTTTTTGTTGAATCATACTGTTCACCAGATCGGGACATTTGGCTTGAGAGATACATTATTAAAAACTAAAAATTCTTTATCAGGAGACCGTGTTTATCGAAATAACGGAGATAACACGTTCACGGATGTTACCAATCAATCTGGAATTCATAGTTCAGTTTTGGGGTATGGTTTAGGTGTTTGTGTTTCCGATATTAATCTTGATGGATGGCCGGATATCTATGTGGGAAATGATTTTCATGAAAATGATTATTTATACATCAATCAGCACAACGGAACTTTTAAAGATGATATAAACAATAAAATGATGCATACCAGCCAGTTTACCATGGGGGTAGATATAGCGGACGTGAACAATGATGGCTACCCGGATATTATTTCAATGGATATGCTTGCCTCTGACCCGCAAATACTAAAAACTTCCTTAGGTGAAGATGAATACGATTTATTTTATAAAAAAATCGCATACGGATATAATTATCAATACACCCGGAACAATCTTCAATTCAACAGAAGAAATGGAATGTTTAGTGAAGTGGGTTTGTACTCAGGAGTGGCTGCGACCGATTGGTCATGGGCACCTTTATTAATGGATTTTGATAATGACGGACACAAAGATTTGTTTATTTCCAATGGTGTTGCCAAAAGAATGACCGATATTGATTACATTAATTTCATTTCGGATAATGCGGTTCAGGGTAATATGCGTAGCGGATTAGACGGTAATGATATGAAATTGATTGATAAATTTCCTCAGACAAAAATTCCTAATCGCTTTTTTGAGAATACGGATGATCTGAAATTTAAGGATATTGGAAATGAAATAGGAGGAAATGATAATTCTTATTCCAATGGAGCGATTTACGCAGATCTGGATAATGACGGCGACTTGGATATTGTTACCAATAATATTGATCAACCGGCTTTTTTGTACCGTAATACAACCAATGATAAAATACCCAAACCTTATCTCGATATTAGACTGAAGGGATCGGAAAAAAATATTAATGCGCTTGGAGCTAAAATATTGGTTTTTGCCAACGGCGGAATAAGGACATATGAAAATTATCCTGCGCGCGGTTATATGTCCAGCATGCAAATCCCTATTCACATTGGGTTAGACAAGACCAAAGTAGATTCTATGTTACTTGTTTGGCCGGATAATACGTATCAACAGATTCGCTATTCGAAAACGAATCAATTAATGACTATAGTTTATCAGAAAAATCTTCCAAAGTTTGATTACGCAACCATCACCTCTCATTGGAAAAATCCTGCGGCGCCTATGGAAGACATTACTTCCAAATCCAACCTTTTATATAAACATGAGGAGAACTCATTCCACGAATTTGACCGGGAGCCGTTAATGCCTCATATGCTTTCTACAGAGGGCCCGGCGTTAGCAGTTGGCGATATCAACCATGATGGGCTTGAAGATGTTTTTATCGGATCTTCCAAATGGAAAGACCCGGCTGTTTTTTTGCAAACCAAGAGCGGCAAATTTATTAAAACAGCGCAGCCCTTTTTGGATAAGGACAGTACTTATGAAGATGTGGATGCTTGTTTTGCAGATGTTAATAATGACGGATTTCCTGATTTGATCGTCGCAAGTGGTGGAAATGAATTTTATGGACAGGATAGCATTTTGACCCCAAGAGTTTACCTAAATGATGGTAAGGGTATTTTTCATAAACGTGAGAATGCTTTTGACAGTTTATTTATGAATGCCTCCTGCGTGATACCTTACGATTTTAATGGTGATGGGAATACGGACTTGTTTATTGGCGGGAGATCCGTGCCATGGAATTATGGGCAAATTCCTAAATCCTATTTGCTGCAAAATGATGGAACCGGAAAATTTACGGATGTAACTGATAAATACGCGAAAGGCTTGTCTGATATAGGTTTCGTAACTTCCGCATTATGGTTTGATATTAACAAGGACGGTTATAAAGATTTAATTTTAACCTTAGAATGGGCAGGCATTGTGGCATTCATCAATCACCATGGCGTATTTACTAAAAAGATTATTACTGATAAAAAAGGCTGGTGGAATTTTGTGTTACCAGTTGATTTGAATAATGATGGCAACATTGATTTGATAGCCGGCAATTTAGGATTAAACAGCCGTCTGAAAGCATCCGAAGAACAACCTGTCAGGCTTTATTACAATGACTTTGATGATAACGGTAAGAAAGAACAAGTGTTGACCTATTATTTGAATGGAAAAGAAATTGAATTCGCCAACATCGGAGAATTGGGAAAGCAAATCCCGGTAATCAAAAAAAGATTTCAATCTGCAAAGGATTTTTCAAAGGCTTCGCTCAACGATATTTTCACTAAAGAAAAATTGGAAAGTTCAGATACACTAACAGCCAATTATTTTTCAAATGCGGTTCTTTTGAATGATGGTAAATTAAATTTTACTGTACAACCATTGCCCTGGCAGGCCCAGTTATCGCCTTATAGAACTGCGGTGATAGTAGATGCCAATGGAGATAATTTGCCTGATATTTTGATAGCTGGAAATTATTACGAAAATAATATTCAGATGGGGAGAAATGATGCAGATTATGGGACGATACTTATCAATAAAGGAATGGGAAAATTTGAAGCGGAACCTCTAAACGGGTTGCAAATAAAAGGGCAGGTGCGACACATCAGCGAAATCAATATAGGGAATAAAAAAGCCTTTATTCTAGCGAGAAATAACGATAGCACAATGGTCATTCATTTTAAGGAGCAACTTAAAAAGTAATTTCTTCAGAATAGAAATCTTAGAAATTCATTGGTTTACTATTAAACAACAATGAGCGTTTTGGAAAGTTGTTAAACTCCAGAGTTGAAAAAGTTCTTCTGAAAACTTTCCAGAATTTGTGAGAAATGGCACTCAGTCTCGCACTGATAACTTTTGCCTGGTATCTCATATCTTTACCTGCCTTCTCATAAGAGGACTTACTTCGGGCAGTGGTGAATATTCCGCCCAGGATAGCTTCGGCTAATCTAACGGCGTTTATCTTGATTTTAAAAAATGGATGGAAGCCGACGCCTGACTTTTCTGTTAAACAGGCATAATTCTTCAAGAATTTGTATTAGTCTCTGCGATGTTTATATGCTTGCATTTTTCTTCTGAAAAATATTTTGTCAAACTGCAGGAAAATTAATTTACTATCTTTTCCAGTGAAAGAGAATATCTGATGCCATTTTTTGATAATAAGAATTTGAATGGCTGAAAAATCATAAATATCTTTTTTCACTTAATTTGCATGTTTAATGAGATAAAATTCTAAAGAGATAGCAACTCAACTAATCAAAATCATTAAATAATTTTACAAAAATTAATGTCAATCCTTATATTTTCTCTTATTGTTTTTTTTGGTTCTTTTATAGCAGGATTGTTAGGTTCGCTGACAGGATTGGGAGGTGGAGTTGTTATTATTCCTATGCTTACACTTCTGTTTAAGGTGGATATTCATTATGCCATTGGCGCTTCCCTGGTTTCTGTTATTGCCACTTCCTCGGGCGCAGCCGCTGCTTATGTAAAAGAAGGAATTTCAAATATCAGGATAGGTATGTTCCTGGAAATAGCAACTACCTTAGGGGCAGTCGTGGGAGCCATGATCGCTATTTATTCTCCCACAAATATCATAGCAGTCATCTTTGGTTTTGTTTTGATTTTTTCTGCGGCTATTTCGATGAAGAAAAAAAATGAGGTAATCCTCCAGAATGGAGGTGGGAGATTTTCAAAATTATTAAAAATGAATAGCTCTTATCCCACGCCTGAAGGTGATATAAAATATAATGTTCAACATGTTCCCACCGGTTTTTTTATGATGGCAATAGCTGGAATTATTTCAGGTTTGCTGGGAATTGGTTCCGGAGCTTTAAAAGTTATTGCCATGGATCATTTTATGAAATTACCTTTTAAAGTTTCTACAACTACGAGCAATTTTATGATTGGAGTTACGGCCGCGGCAAGCGCCGGTATTTATTTGGATAGAGGTTATATCAACCCCGGACTTTCAATGCCTGTGGTGTTAGGTGTTATATGTGGGGCATTTACAGGCTCAAAAATTCTTGTGAAAGCACAAACAAAATGGCTCAGAATCGTCTTTGCAATTGTTATCACTTTTCTGGCGGTACAAATGATTTATAATGGCATTACCGGAAAAATATGAACAGAAAAAATAAAATATCGGATTATGATATTGAATCTGTGATGGGGACTTTACTTATCACAGGTGTTATTATTTCGGGAGCTTTAATCCTGTTTGGCGGCGTGTATTACCTGACTCAGTCCGGGTTTTTAAAGCCAGAATTCCATACATTTAGCGGCGAGCCTTCCGGTCTGCGTTCCATTAGACAGATATTTAATGGATTTATTCATTTTGATAGTTTATCCATTATTCAAATGGGGCTTCTATTATTAATTGCCACTCCCGTTTCGAGAGTTGCATCTGCGGTAATTGCGTTCCTTTTTGAAAAGGATTATTTATATGTTATAATATCTTTAATAGTACTGGCCATACTTATTTACAGCATTTTACACTTGCAATAGTTTTTCCGAACAACTTGGTGGTAACTCGATTGGTACTCCATAGTAAACAAACCCACCTACCGCGCAGGCTAGCTTTTAATGAGTTTCTTTTATACCAAATCTTTTTCCTTTTGATTTTTTAAATCCACAATTTTATACCTTCATTGTACACACGTTTTATTTCGAATTTTTTAAAAACTTGATTTATGAGAAAAAATATTTTCCTTGGCATTTTTATGCTTTTTTGTGTTACGGCGTTTAGTCAGAAAAATAATGTTGCAGAATTATTAGTTCCGGCACCCGTTTCTGTAACATCAGGCACAGGTGATTTCTTGATAAATGCAAAGACAAGTATTTATGTGTCCTCCTCTGACCCGAACGTTAAACGGGTAGCGGGATTTCTTTCAAAAAAATTATCATTTGTAACAGGTCATGCAGTTTCCTTTTCTGAAAAGAAAGCAGAAAATAGCATTCGTCTTTCAATAATAAAAGATGTTTCTATTGGCGATGAAGGCTACAAGCTTAGTGTTACACCACAGGAGATTTCGATTTCGGCTAATAAACCTGCAGGACTTTTTTACGGGATGCAAACATTGTTTCAACTGATGCCAAAAGAGGTTGAAGAAGTACAATTTACAAAAGGCATTAAATGGGAAGTTCCCGCTTGCGCCGTAACGGATTATCCACGGTTTGCATGGAGAGGATTGATGTTTGATGTGAGCCGTCATTTTTTTACAAAAGCTGACGTGAAGGATTTTATAGACCAAATGGTGAAATATAAATACAACATATTACATTGGCACCTTACCGATGATGAAGGCTGGCGTATCGAAATAAAAGGTCTGCCTAAGCTTACAGAAGTGGGTGCATGGAATGTAAAAAAAGCCGGTTATTTTGGAACGTTCTCTCCGCCGACACCTGACGAACCGCGCAATTATGGCGGATTTTATACACAGGAAGATATCCGGGAAATCGTAAGATATGCGCAGGATCGCTTCGTAAATATCCTGCCGGAAATAGATGTGCCGGGACACAGTCTTGCCGCCGTTGCTTCTTATCCTGAACTATCCTGCACGCCTGGCGCCGACCAATATCACGTGCGTTCCGGCGAGCCTATCATGGATTGGTCTCATGGCCAGCCGCCGATAGCAATGATTGACAATACGCTTTGTCCTGCAAATGAAAAAGTGTATGAATTTTTAGATAAAGTAATGACGCAGGTAGCGCAGTTATTCCCGTTTGAATATATTCATGTTGGCGGCGATGAGTGTCCTAAAAACTTTTGGGAAAAAAGTGATGCTGTTAAAGCGTTAATGAAAAAAGAAGGATTGAAAAACATGGATGAAGTACAGAGTTACTTTGAGAAAAGGCTGGAAAAAATTGTAGAATCAAAAGGGAAAAAATTTATGGGATGGGACGAAATATTACAAGGCGGACTGGCGCCAAATGCGGCCGTTATGAGCTGGCGCGGAATAGAAGGAGGTATTGCCGCTGCAAAGATGAAACATGACGTCGTGATGAGTCCAACTACGTTTGCCTACCTGGATTACATGCAGGGCGACTCAGTGATTGAGCCTCGTGTTTATGCAACGCTGCTACTTCATAAAGCGTATGATTTTGAGCCGGTTCCTGATGGGGTGGATCCTAAATATATTCTAGGAGGCCAGGCAAATTTATGGACAGAACAGGTATATAATATGCGCCACCTGGGATATATGGTTTGGCCGAGAGCAATGGCTATTGCGGAAGCAGTATGGACTCCAAAAGATAAAAGGAACCAGTGGGACGACTTTGCGGCCAGGGTAGAAAAACAGTTTCCAAGATTTGATGAAGCACAGGTGAAATACGCCCCAAGCATGTACGATCCTATTTTTGCTGCAAGCAAAATAGATAGTAACAAAATAAAAATTGAATTAAGCACTCAGATTGAGGGATTGGATATTTATTACAGTTTCGATAATTCTTTTCCGGATAATTTTTATCCAAAATATACTGAGCCATTAACTCCGCCTGAAGATGCAGTGATGCTGAAAGTAATTACCTACAGGAGTAATAAACCGATTGGCCGCATGATCTCTATGCCCATTGCGGAATTAAAGAAGAGGGCTGATAAAGGCAAATAGAAGAAATTTTCTATATCAAAATAGGACTGGCAAAAAAATCAAACAGCAGGCATTTACACCTGCTGTTTTTTAAAAAATTTTACCCGGTATCGGAGTTTAAAAAATAAAAATTTATCTTAAAAGTTTGTTTACTGAATAAAGAAATGGTAAAAAAACTTTAGCTGGGTTTGAAATCGCATAATTCTGATTCTATTGCAACAGTTCCTGTATGTCTGGATCTGTCTGCAGGTTATTCATTTGTCGCATAATCCATGGGTACCTGTTAGCTACTCTCGAAGATATGGGTTGTATAGTAAATAAGACAGGATTAGGAAGGCAAGAGGCAATCATAGCGGCTTCTTTTCTTGATAATTTTTTAGAGGGCTTTTTAAAATAATATTGAGCAGCGGCATCTGCTCCAAATATTCCTTTACCCATTTGTGCAACATTCAGATACATCTGTAAAATTCTTTTCTTGCCCCAGATGTGCTCGATCATAAACGTAAAATACACTTCCAGACCTTTTCTGAAAAAACCTCCATGCTGCCACAGAAAAACATTTTTGGCCACTTGCTGACTGATGGTGCTGGCCCCTCGCAACGATTTGCTTTTTTGATTATGCTTCATGGCTTTTTGAATACTTTTGAAATCAAATCCGTTATGATCCGGAAACAATTGATCTTCTCCGCTCATTACGGCCAGTTTAATATTGTCGCCCATATCGTCATATTTTATATAATTCCTTTTAAGTCCATTGCCCGAGAGTATGCTGCTGATTTGTGTGATGGTAATAGGCGGATTGACCCATTTGCATAAAAAAATATAAAACAAAGAAAATAAAAAGCCATAAAGCACTATTTTAAAAAGGACACGAACCAGCCTTTTAAAAAATCCCCGCTCTGTTAAAGATGAATTATTCGCCAAGAGAAGATCATTTACTATTTTAGTTTGATATAGCGGAGGGTGTATTTTTTGCCGATTTTTATATCTTTAGTGGCCAATTTCGCAATGAAATAGCCCGCTACAGCGATGGCCGCGGCACCTATGACAAATCCGGTGCTTACATAGTATTCAGAATTAGGTTTTGTGAAAACCCAGGTCAGCAAGCCAGCGGCAGTTAGTAACAAGCCACCTCCCATCAATACGGCACCGGAAGTACCCCAGTCAAAATTTTTTCGTTCTTTTTTTAAAGCGGTTATGGTCCGATAATCCACGGCGAAAGGGTAGGTAGCTACGGTATCGAGCATATAAAAACCCATTGTGGTCATCATTTGTTTCACATCGTAATAAATTAAATAAACGGAATCCTTTTCGACAGCAGTTACGGAACCTTCGTGATAGTGAGTGCCTGTAAAAAAGTGCATTTGGGTACCTGCATAAAATGATTGAACGGTCTTGTCATTTTTTTTCAAAATAAGTAAATCAGACTGGGCGTTGCATTTTGTAACCAGAAAAAATGCAACAAAAAAAATAAGCAGTGTTCGCATAGGTTTACAGTTTTCTTAAAAATATTAAGACGCCAAAGAATAGTACGGTTCCAAAAATCAATAATATAGATCCTGAAATTTTATTAACCAGCCTGATATTCTTTATGGTTAATTTTTTTCGAAGTTTGCCTGCCAGTTTAACTTTCATTATGTCCGCTGTAATATTAAAAACAAGCGCTGTCGCAAAGATAATGATGCGGTCTCGAATTGTATGAGAAACTGCAATAGCCGTCGCCGTGGTAAGCCAGAAAGCAATTACAGCCGGATTAAGTGTATTTAACAGAAAGCCCTGCAGGGCTATCCTTGCATGGTCGCTACTTTTTAATTGGATGGACATTTCTTCGGGGTGGATATGCACCTTTTTAAAAAAAATATAATAAAGGCCCATGCCAATGAGAAATGCACTTCCGGTGATTCCTATTTGCATCTTGAAATCCAGAATCATGGTTACTAATTCTGAAAAAAGATTGCTGAGAACAACTAATAGAAAATCACTAATCCAAACACCGGCTACGAAACTAAAACCACCAGCTTTACCATTATTTATACTTTGTTTGATAACCGTAAAAACCACCGGTCCTACCGATATTACCAGCAATAGTCCCATTGCCAAGCCTTTGAGTAAAGCTTCGATAACATCTATCATTTAATGAATAATAATTTTATTTAAATAATTAGAAAAAGAAAGGGCTTAAAATTATTAAAGATAGTAAAAGAACAAGTGTTAAAATAAATAAATCACACGCTGATGCCCTCGAGATAGTTTTGCCATTCTTCCAGAATTTTACCTTTTAATACTCGCGGAAATTTATGCTGGCCGCCCACTTTTCCCTTTACTCTCATAAAGTTCATAAATGTATCTTCGCTAAGTACTTCAACAAAAATTTCTTTTAACGCGTGTTTTCTTTCTACTTCGTAATCATCGTTTAATTCTTTTAATTTTTCATCGATTAATTCTTTTAGTGTATCAGGATCTACAGAATCATCTGTACCGATATACCATTGATGAGCAAAAAAATCTCCATAAGGAACGCCTGCAACAGTAAATTCACCAATAGAAATATTGAGCTCATCATTTACGAGGTTTACTGCCTTATTCATGTTATCGACACTTAAATGCTCTCCGACCATACTTAGGAAATGCTTTGTTCGCCCGGTAATAATAATCTCAGATCTCCCTAGATCTGTAAATTGTACTGTGTCGCCAATTAGATATCGCCAGGTACCAGCATTGGTGCTTATCAATATCGCGTAATTTTTATTTTCTTCCACCTCATGTATCATTAGTGTTTCAGGATTGGATACAATATTTCCTTCGCTGTCGAAATTATATTGATCGAACGGAACAAACTCAAAAAAAATATTATTATTAAGTGCAAGGCGCATTCCCTTCGCGTTTTGCCGATTTTGATATGCAAGAAACCCTTCACTAGCCAGGTAGGTTTCTATATAGGTAATTGGTTTGCCTAATAATTTATTTAACCCTTTTTTGTATGGCTCCAGTGCCACACCACCATGAACATAAAAAGCAAGGTTGGGCCATATTTCATGAATATTTTTGAGATTATACCGCTCTATAACTTTCTCCAAACATAATTGAACCCAGGCGGGCACGCCCACTAAAAACGCAATATCCCATTCGGGAGCTTTCTCTACTATCTCATCAAGTTTTTTCGACCAATCAAGTTCCCTTGCTATTTTTTTCCCGGGTTTGTACATAGACTGAAACCAGAAGGGAATATTTTTGGCCTGGATGCCGCTTAGATCGCCAGCATAATAAGTTGCATTTTTCTGTAAATGAGTGCTTCCGCCAAGCATAAGCCATCCTTTGCCAACATATTTTTTGGGAACGTCACTGTAGGTAGCCAGGCTTATTAATTGCCTGAAACTAGTAAGCGTATTGGCCCGAATTAGTTCTTTTGTGATAGGGATGTATTTGCTGGAGGACTCACTTGTGCCACTACTGAGTGCAAAAAATTTAATGGCGCCGGGCCAGCAAATGTCTCGTTTGCCATCAAGCGCCCTGAACCACCATTCTTTAAAAATCGTTTCATATGTAAAAGTCGGCACTACCAATTGGAAATTTTTTCCGGGATGCCTGCTCAAGAGAATTTGATCGAAAAGATATTTTTGTCCAAATTCGGTAAAGCGGGCTGTCTTCAAGAGTTTCTCTAAAACCTTGATTTGCTGTCGTTTTGGGGAGCTCTCAGGAATATTTAACGCTCGCGATAATGAACTCGGAAGTTTGAAATCGATTATTGCCATTCCTTTAATAAGTTGTTGACTACTACAAATTTAAGGAATTGTTAATGTAGATATCTCATTAATTTACAAATAATACGTTAAGGCCATTGTCAACTAACACTTCATTTCACCAGTTAATAAGTTTATAATGCCATTTACTAAGTGCGTGGAAAAGCTATCAAAGAATAGCTGACTTTTGTTTTTTAGGAAAGAAAATTGAATTTGATTTCATCTAAAAATAAAACAGGGGTTTTCAAAAAGGTTAGTGGTAGTTTTTTAATCAGGACAATCCTCCGCTTCAGTTTGAAGTGGAGGATTTTTTTTAAGATGCCACAATAAACAGGCAATCAACTTCGCACCTCGTTCCTCAATTGTTGCTTACATATTGCAACCTTTTTAGGTAATACCTGTTTCTTTTTTTACCTTCATGAAAAATTATCTTAGTTTTATAATAATTTCTTTAAAATTATCCATTTTACAATGTCTGATTCTCAGGATGTTGATGAGTTAGCTAATAAAAAATTAAAAATTAATCTACTAAATGTATAGTCACATCTGGAAAAAGTATTTACCTATCATCAGAATCTTACTCAAGAAATCAATTATCGAAGATCAGGCGTTGGACCTGAACCGAATTGATTTTGAAAGAGCCGGCACCGGAAGGAAAGCAGGCTATAAATTCAAAATTGAATTTACTGATGGTAAAGTGGGAAATGTAATCAGCGGCTCTGTATTGGCTATGCACCTGGCGCAGGTGTTACTTGAAGACGATAATGCACGGCAGATACTGAGCGAAAATAATTTTGAATTAAGCCTGAATACAAAATTTCAATTGGCTATTAAGCATGTTGAGAAATAAAGTTGCAAATAGCAAGTAGTAAGCCAATGGCATTTCGATGGTGTCAGTAAAAGGACAAATAATTCATATTATTAATTAGCTAACCAACTAATTAAAGCGTCATATAACTTTGTAACGCTTTCACGTAATTCTCGAAAACCTCGATACCTTGCTGGGTAATTCTGCAAATAGTCTGCGGATAGTTATTATTAAACTGTTTTATGATTTCTATGTAGCCCGCTTCTTTTAGCTTGCTTATTTGCACACTCAAATTCCCAGAAGTAGCATTTGTTTTTTCTTTCAAAAAAGTAAACTCTGCTTCCTTTACGCTTATCAAAAGTGACATAACTGCCAGCCGCAATTGTGAATGTAATATGGGATCAAGTTCTTTAAACTCCATTTTTTCAGGTTTGCAATATCTTAATAAAATGTTTGTTGCGGATTAATTTTTTCCGTGAATTCTCTTTTTGATCAGGTTATAAACTTTCAGTTCTGTAATCGATTCTTTTAGCTCTACTTGAAAGAATTGACGCTCCAGCTATATTTATTTTTTCGTCAAACGATTTGCGGCCTGTTGAAGCCCTGCTAAAATTTGCGCTCCATTTCGTTTGCAATCAATGAATAATTTCCCAACAAATCGGTGCTGGCACCATCATGTGAATCTTTTATACTTATCCTGAATCCGGCAAGAAGATTTTTCTTAATATCTATAGCCTTGCCACTTATTCTTATTTGCGCTGTTGCGTAAGCACTTATGAACAAAAAAGTGCAAAAAACGAATCAGAATATTTTTATAAATTTATCATAAAAATAAAGTAATTTATAATATAAAGTAAATATTTTTTTGTTATCATTTTAAGACATTGCACGGGTGTCTTTTTTTAATCAAATATTTGATAATCAGATTATAATGAATTATCCATTCTAAATAATAGAGTGTGTATTACACAATAAAATTTATCAACATCGCAGAAATTTAATTTGTTTATCTGCCTGCAATTTGTAATTTAGCAATAGAATTTAATGGGTTAGTAAGTACAAAGAGCTGGTAGTAATACCGGCTCTTTTACTTTTTAATGATAACTTGTTTTTGCTGTGCACAAAAAATCAGATCAACCCTTTTTGATTTTACACATAAACAGTAATCACGCGTATCGCCTGGATTTTTTATTATTCGGATGCCAATCATTGTTTAATTTCATCCGATTGTAATTCAACTTTTATTACGGTTAAATTTTTTTGATCAATGAGTAAAACGAAGACTGCTTTTTTCTGCAGCAATTGCGGACACGAAAGCGCCAAGTGGGTAGGGAAATGTCCTTCATGCAATGAGTGGAATACGTTTGTAGAAGAAGTAATCGTAAAAGGAGATGAGAAGCAACCAAATGACTGGAAACAATTTTCGGGAATCGGCGTAGGCCTGAAAACAATTTCATTGCAGGATGTAGCAAGCGGAGAAGAAAAAAGAATTATTACCGCTGATGCAGAATTGAATCGCGTACTTGGTGGCGGCATTGTTTTAGGAAGTATTGTGTTAGTAGCTGGCGAGCCCGGCATTGGAAAGTCTACCCTTTTTTTGCAGGCATCGTTACATTTAAAGAATATTGTTACCTTATACATAAGCGGTGAGGAAAGTGAGCAGCAAATAAAAATGCGAGCTGACAGGCTCAAGATTACCAACGAAAATTTTTTCCTTCTTACAGAAACTAACACTCAATCTATTTTTAAGGAGATAAAAAAACTGAAGCCGCAATTGGTAATAGTTGATTCTGTACAAACGCTACAATCGCCTTACATAGAATCTGCTCCGGGTAGTATATCCCAGATCAGAGAAAGCGCGTCAGAATTTCAACGCTTTGCGAAGGAAACCAACATTCCTGTTTTTCTTATTGGCCATATTACCAAAGACGGCGGCATAGCGGGGCCTAAAATTCTTGAGCACATGGTAGACACCGTTTTACAATTTGAAGGCGACCGCAATTACGCATATCGTATTTTGCGGACGTTGAAAAACCGATTTGGTTCCACGTCTGAATTGGGAATTTATGAAATGACAGGTGAAGGGATGAGAGAGGTTTCCAATCCTTCGGAGATTTTAATCACGCAAAGAGAAGAGCAATTAAGTGGTGTTGCTATCGCAGCGACAATGGAAGGAATACGTCCATTGTTAATCGAAGTGCAGGCGTTGGTTACACAAAGTGTGTATGGCACTCCCCAGAGAACCAATACCGGATTTGATCTGAGAAGATTACAATTGTTACTTGCTGTTTTAGAAAAAAGGGGAGGATTTAATTTTGGGGTGAAGGATGTCTTTATAAACATAGCCGGCGGTTTGAAAGTAGAGGACCCTTCAATTGACCTTGCCGTTCTAAGTGCCTTGCTTTCATCTTATGAAGATGTGTCGCTGCCAATGCACATTTGCTTTGCGGGTGAAGTTGGGCTGAGTGGAGAAATAAGAGCTGTAAATCGGATTGAGCAAAGAATAGCCGAAGCACAAAAACTAGGCTTTGAAAAAATAATTGTGAGTAAATATAACACAAAGGGGTTAGGGAAAAATAAATTCAGCATCGAGGTAGTCCCTTTGGGGAAGGTGGAAGAACTGTATCAGTATTTATTCTGATAAAAAATCAACGTTAGTTTCTCTGTTATGCTGGTTTTTGATAAATTTCTTTATAAATTGTTTGAATATGAAAAAAGTATTTCTATCCTTTTTGCTTCTTCTATTGATAGCAACCGGGTATGCACAGAATTATCCGGACAGCTATACTGATGGGAAATATGTAGAAGTAACGGTGCAAAATTATATGTGGTATTGGTCGGACACGGCGACCCGTTAATAATCATTCCGGGTGGTCCGGGTGGTGCTCATCCCGGTTACCGGGTATTTGACACGTTGGCGAAAAATAATGAGATCATTTATTATGATGCATTCGGCAGAGGTAAAAGTGATACTGCCAAAGATGTAAAAGAATATACATTGGTACGAGATATTGAAGACGTAGAAGGTTTAAGGAAAGCGCTCCATTTTGAGAAATTAAATGTTCTTGGTCACTCCTATGGTGGTTTGGTAGCACAGGGTTATGCACTAAAATATCCGGAACATGTGAGTCATTTGATTCTGGCCAATACTTTTCATAGTTATCGTTATGTGGCAGGCAAATGATGATAACAGCAATCATGAAATAAAAACTAATTATCCCGAAGTATGGGATTCATTGATGATCATTCGTGAAGCGGGAGCAGTCTCAAGTGACCCCGAACACCAGAGATTATACAGTAAAGTTCCTTACGGATTTTTATATGCTTATAATCCCAATAATTTTTTAACCCGCGGACGCAAGCCTTATCCAAATTCTTTCAATTCAAAATTATATTACCAGATGGTGGGCCGGGATGGAGATTTTATTGTAGGGAGTGATATTGGAAGTTTTGATTACCGAAAAGAATTGAAAAATTTGAAAATGCCTGTGCTGATTTATGGAGGAAGGTATGATCGCGTAGCGGTTCCTGTAATGATGGAAAAATTTAAGGAATACTGCCCACAGGCTAAATTTGTAATGTTCGAAAGATCAGGACACAATCCGCAGATAGAACAGCGTGGCGAACTTTTTCCTTTAATAGAAAACTTTCTTCATCCTTAGAAGTAAATGGGGTTTACATACATGAAGATGATCCGTTGTAACTCATAACTGGTAACCCATAACTGGTACCTCGTACTTAAAACCTGCGACCAAAAAGATGGCACTCATATTGTGTTAGCTAATGACATATCATTCATTAATTAAAAACAAAATATACGTTATGGCAAAAGCTTCAAGAACAAAAGACAATCTGAACACAGGAATATCAAACGCCAATAGTAAAAAAGTGGCCGACGCGTTGAACCAGGTGTTGGCAGATGAATTTGTACTTTACACAAAAACATTAAAATTCCATTGGAATATTGAGGGGCGCGATTTTCACGCGTTGCATTTATTCCTCGATGATCAATATAATCAGCTTCAAACGATAATAGATTCCGTAGCGGAACGCGTAAGAAAAGTTGGACATTTTGCCATTGGCAGCATGAAAGAATTTCTTTCAGAAACCACTTTGAAAGAACACGCATCTACAGCGTCAGTTGCAGAAACCATGTTGGCCGAATTGGTTGCTGATCATGATTCAATTATTCGGAAGACACGCACTTTGATAGATGATTTCGATAAGAAATATGATGACAAAGGAAGTTCAGACTTTATCACCGGAATTATGAAAGAGCACGAAAAGATGGCGTGGATGCTTAGAGCCAGCGTGCCTAATGCGAGATAGGTTCGAAGTGTTTTTTGTTTTTAAATGATTTAAAACCTTCCTGACAATAAAAGTCTGGAAGGTTTTTTTATAGTGAACCAACAAATAATTCAAGTTAACGTTTATTATCGTGCGCTACCGATATTGATTTCATTTTCGAAAATAACTCCCGGATTATGTTTTTTTTGTGATACTTTCCCGAAATTAGCTTGCCTGAGGTTCTCTCAGGTGTCCTTTATTTATTTACACGAATTATTTTTTAAAACATGGCTGTTACTATCACCATTATTATTTTCATTTTAGGATACCTTGCAATTGCCTTTGAACATCCGCTTCATCTAAATAAAGCTGCTTCCGCATTAATCACGGGTGTTTTGTGCTGGACGATTTATATGGTACAGACAGATGCGCCCCACGCGGTCAGTGAAGAATTGGTAGATCATCTGGGCGACATATCATCTATTCTCTTTTTCCTGATGGGGGCCATGACGATCGTTGAATTGATCGATTCGCATGGAGGCTTCAAAATTTTAACTTCAAAAATAACTACTACAAGCAAGCCAAAGCTTTTATTGATAATTACATTTCTCACATTTTTTCTTTCGGCGCTACTGGATAATTTAACTACAGCCATCGTAATGACTTCTTTATGCTCAAAGTTAGTAAGAGGCAAAGAAGAGCGTTTGTGGTTTGCCGGAATGGTAATTATTGCCGCTAATGCCGGAGGAGCCTGGTCGCCATTGGGAGATGTAACTACTACCATGCTTTGGATTGGCGGCCAGATATCGGCGCTTAATATCATGAAGACATTAATTCTGCCAAGCCTGGCTGTCGTTATTATCCCGGCATTAATTCTGATTATCCGTTTCAGAGGCCAAACATTTAGCAGGGTGCAGCAAGACGACACAAGCACGGTTAAAGAAAGAAAAGATGGAAAAATTATTTTGTACCTGGGTATTGGTCTTTTGATTTTTGTTCCTGTTTTTAAAACAATAACGCATCTGCCGCCTTTTATGGGCATGTTACTGGCATTGGGCATGATATGGGTTGTAATTGCAATTCTACATAAAAAGAAACCCGAGGAAATTGTAAGACAATACAGTGTAGCACATGCTTTACAAAGAATAGATACACAAAGCATCTTGTTTTTCCTGGGAATACTACTGGCGGTTACCGCCTTGCAATCTTTTGGAATACTCACTTCATTGGCTTCATTCCTCAGCAGCACACTCAAAAACAATTACCTGATAGGAACCGCATTGGGTTTGCTTTCTGCCCTAGTGGACAATGTGCCGTTAGTTGCGGCGTCGCAGGGCATGTACAGTTTATCAGCTTTTCCAATGGATCATCCTTTCTGGGAATTTTTGGCATTGGCCACGGGAACCGGAGGTAGTGCAATCATTATAGGATCTGCCGCAGGCGTCGCGGTAATGGGTATTGAACATGTAGACTTTATGTGGTATTTAAAGAAAATAAGCTGGCTTGCATTGATTGGTTTTGCCGCGGGAATTTTAGTATTTCTTTTGCAGTTGCAATTTTGATTCGGGTTGTAGTTGATACGATCGCTTTTTCAAGGTAGAACGCAGCAAATAAGAATCATTATTATTTGTTTGTTTACTGTGTTTCTGCCAAAACCCGGTATTTCTGGATTCCCAGCCTCTCTACAGATTTTGTTTTCTTGCGCGGTTCATCTAATTTTGCACGTCAATCGGGCGGATTTGTTTATTGTTCGGCCTGGTAAATTGATAAAAAGTTGTCTTAACTTTTAACTGAACTAATAAACGAAACCATTCTGCATTATTCTACAGGATCAAAAAATTTCGTTTAATATCTTTTATTTGTCTCAGCTTTTTTGAAAGAATTTTTATTAAAAAATATTAGATCTTAAATGAGCATTTATGCTTGAAAGGAAATTAACAAAGGCATTTAGCGAATTCTTCGAAGGTGAAAAAGGAGGCATACTGCTTATTGTATGTACTCTTGCCTCACTGCTGATTGCCAACTCTTCCTTCAGCGAAAACTATTTCAGTTTTTGGCATTATTATTTGGGTGGCTTAAGTATTGAGCATTGGGTGAACGATGGGTTAATGGCTATCTTTTTTTTCGTGATCGGGTTAGAATTAAAAAGAGAAATTTTAGTGGGAGAACTTGCTGATAAGAAAAGCGCGATGCTTCCTGTATTTGCCGCTATTGGTGGAATGCTGCTCCCTGCTGCTATTTATATTTTTTTGAATTATGGAGCTGCTACGCAAAGCGGCTTTGGTATTCCTATGGCCACTGATATCGCTTTTGCAATCGGCATTCTTTCTTTACTAGGCAATCGGGTTTCTCCTTCTTTAAAAATTTTATTAACAGCTATTGCAGTGATAGATGATCTGGGTGCTATTTTGATAATTGCAATATTTTATACCGCTTCGTTATCCTTGATTAATTTATTATTCGTGCTAATAATTTTTGGAATTCTTTTTTTACTAAACCGTTTTAAAATTAATTATCTCATTATTTATATTATTGGTGGAATAGCGATGTGGTATTTCATGCTCCAGTCCGGCGTTCATTCTACCCTGGCTGGAATCTTATTGGCCTTCGTAATTCCGTTTGGCAATGGAGAAAAGGAATCGCTGGCTGTTCGGATAGAGCATTGGCTTCATAAGCCTGTATCATTGATTATTCTTCCGATTTTTGCTTTGGCCAATACGGCCATTGTGTTTTCCGAAGGTTGGGAAACCGGTCTAACCACACATGGAAGCCTTGGTATTCTGGCCGGATTGATAATTGGAAAACCGCTGGGTGTTTTATTATTTAGTTTTATTGCAGTTTCAATAGGTGTAGCCACTTTGCCATCTGATTTAAAATGGAAACATGTGTTAGGAGTTGGTTCCTTAGCAGGTATCGGCTTTACGATGTCTATTTTTATAACATTATTGGCATACCAGGACGTAGCCTTAATAACGGAAACAAAAATAGCAGTGTTACTTGCTTCACTGACTTCGGGGATTTTAGGTTTTGTATGGCTTCGATATACATTAAAGAATAATAACAATTCAACTATTAAAATTTAGAATACTTGATTAAAACAATTTTAAGATAAATGGAAAAAACAATTCAACAATGCCTCGATGAACGCATTTTAATTATTGATGGCGCCATGGGCACAATGATACAGCAATACAAGCTGGAAGAAGAAGATTATCGTGGTGAAAAATTTAAAGATTGGCACAAAGATGTAAAAGGAAACAATGATTTGCTGAGTATTACTCAACCAAAAATTATACAGGCTATTCATAAAGCCTACCTGGAAGCAGGAGCAGATATTATCGAAACCAATACGTTCAGCAGCACTTCTATAGCACAGGCAGATTATGATATGCAAGCGCTGGCTTATGAATTGAATGTAGCCGCAGCGCAATGTGCTAGAAAAGCAATTGATGAGTTTAACGGTAACAGCAAAGCAACAAATAACTGTAAATTCATCGCAGGCGCTATAGGTCCATTGAATAAAACGTTGAGTCTTTCGCCTGACGTAAATAATCCCGGTTTTCGAACTGTAACTTTTGATGAAGTAGCAGATGCTTATTATGAACAAATAAAAGGACTTGTCGATGGCGGCGTTGATCTTCTTTTGATAGAAACCATTTTTGATACACTCAATGCCAAAGCCGCGATTTATGCTATCAAGAAATATTTTAGAGATGCAAAAAAAGCAGAGCTTCCTATTATGATTAGTGGAACAATCACAGATGCAAGCGGTCGCACATTGAGTGGACAAACATTGGAAGCATTTTATATTTCTGTATCTCATGCCAATCCATTAAGTGTAGGTTTAAATTGTGCACTCGGTGCGAGAGAGATGCGTCCGCACATTGAAGAATTAAGTGGGATGGCGAGTTGTTACACATCTGCCTATCCAAACGCGGGATTGCCTAATGCCTTCGGAGAGTATGATGAACAGCCTGAAGAAACAGCGCATATATTGGAAGATTGGGCTAAGGAAGGATTTGTAAATATTGTTGGCGGATGTTGCGGCACCACGCCTGACCATATACGTCATATTGCGGAAAAGGTGAAAAAATTCGATGCCAGGAAATTACCGGTCATGGAGGAAGCGTAGGGAAAGATCGCGATCTGTCCAATATCTTTAAGTCACAATTTGCGACTTAAAGATTGATTTCCAAAACAAAATGTGAGGGCAGGTCGCGACCTGTCCCACTGAAAAAAGGTAAAATAAAATGTCAGAAACAAAAACAATAAAACCCTATTTACGGCTTTCAGGTTTGGAACCTTTAGTAGTGAGGCCTGAAACGTTATTTATTAATGTGGGAGAAAGAACCAATGTTACCGGCTCTAAAAAATTTGCACGCTTAATTCGCAGCGACAATTATGAAGAAGCTTTATCAGTCGCGCGTCAGCAAGTGGAGGGCGGTGCGCAGGTGTTAGATGTGAATATGGACGATGCATTGCTCGATAGCGAAAAAGCAATGGTTACTTTTTTAAATCTATTACAAGCCGAACCGGACATTGCTAAAATTCCGGTGATGATAGACTCTTCCAAATTCGATATTATAGAAGCCGGATTAAAATGTGTGCAGGGAAAATGTATTGTGAATTCAATTTCCATGAAAGAAGGAGAAGAGAAATTCCTGGAGCAGGCTTCTATTTGCAAAAGTTTTGGTGCAGCTGTGGTGGTGATGGCTTTTGACGAAAAGGGACAGGCGGATACTATAGAACGCAAAGTAGAAATTTGTAAACGCGCGTATAAAATATTAACCGAACAGGCCGGTTACAAACCTGAAGATATTATTTTCGATCCCAACATATTCGCGATTGCCACAGGAATTGAAGAACATAATAATTATGGTGTTGATTTTATTGAGGCGACACGTGAAATAAAAAGATTGATGCCGCTTACCAAAATTAGTGGCGGGGTAAGTAATGTATCTTTTTCTTTTCGTGGAAATGATACGGTACGAGAAGCCATGCATGCGGTTTTTCTGTATCATGCTATCAGGGCGGGAATGGATATGGGTATTGTGAACGCGGGAGCATTACAGATTTACGAAAACATAGATGCCGAATTAAAAGAGCTTTGCGAAGATGTGATTTTAAACAGGAAGGAGGATTCGACGGATAAATTATTAGCCTTTGCAGAAACCGTAAAAGCAAAAGGAAAGGAAGTGGTAAAAGATGAAGCATGGCGAAAAGAAGATGTAATGAAACGCCTGACCCATTCCCTCGTAAACGGAATTACCGATTATATAGAACAGGACACGGAAGAAGCGCGATTATTATTTCCAAAACCATTAGATGTAATTGAAGGTCCGTTGATGGACGGAATGAATGTGGTGGGCGATCTTTTCGGAAGTGGTAAAATGTTTTTACCACAAGTGGTAAAAAGCGCAAGGGTAATGAAGAAAAGCGTGAATTATTTATTCCCTTTTATTGAGGCAGAAAAAGAAAAAACAAAACAGGCAAATATTGATGCAGGAATTTTAAATGTGGAAGGCGAGGGGCCAGCAAAAATTTTAATGGCTACCGTAAAAGGCGATGTCCATGATATTGGGAAAAATATTGTAGGCGTAGTGCTTGGTTGTAACGGATATGAAGTGATTGATTTGGGTGTAATGGTGCCTGCTGATAAAATTTTGCAAGTGGCAAAAGAAAAAGATGTTGCCATGATTGGTCTAAGCGGGTTAATCACACCTTCTCTTGATGAAATGGTGCACGTGGCGAGAGAAATGAAAAGAAATAATTTCCAGATTCCTTTGCTTATTGGCGGGGCTACAACATCGAGACTACATACGGCAGTGCGCATTGCACCTGAGTTTGACAATGGCGTAGTGCATGTTTTAGATGCATCGCGTAGCGTAACTGTTGCAGGAAATTTATTGAACAAAGAAAATAAGGCTGAGTTCTTACGATCAATAAAAGACGAATACGAAAAATTAAAGAAGGATTTTGGGAATAAAAAATCAGCCAAAGTTTTATTGCCTTTTGAACAAGTACAAAAAAATAAATTTCTGATTGATTGGAAAATTTTTACACCCGTAAAACCAACTTTTACCGGTATAAAAGTTTTTGAAGATTATGATCTTAATGAGATTTATGAATACTTAGACTGGCAACCATTTTTCATTGCGTGGGAAATGCACGGAAAATTTCCCCAGATCTTGTCGGATAAAATAATCGGTGCTGCAGCTACAAAATTATATGAAGAAGCACAGGTATTTATCAAAAAATTAATAAAAGAAAAATGGCTAACTGCGAAAGGTGTAGTTGGTTTTTGGGAAGCAGATGCTATTGGTGATGACACACTGCAGGTTAAGAACACGGATGGAAAGACTTATAATCTTGAATTTTTGCGTCAGCAAATAAAGAAAGCGCCGGGGCAGCCTAACATGTCATTAGCAGATTTTATAAAACCCGGTGACCAGGATTACATTGGCGCATTTGCCGTTTCAATTCATGGCCTTGAACCGCATATAGAAAGATTTAATAAAGAGTTTGATGATTACAGCAAGATCATGTTGCAAGCGCTTGCAGATAGACTTGCAGAGGCATTCGCGGAACTACTACATGAAAAAACACGTAAGGAATTTTGGGGTTATGCGAATGATGAACATTTATCTGCAAAAGAATTGATCGAAGAAAAATACGCAGGCATCCGTCCGGCACCGGGTTACCCGGCTTGTCCTGATCACACAGAAAAATACAAACTTTTTGAATTACTTGACGCAACTAAAAATGCAGGAATTACTTTGACAGAATCGTTAGCTATGTATCCTGCACCGTCAGTTTGCGGCTGGTATTTTGCAAATCCCGAAAGTAAATATTTTGGAATTGGGAAAATTGCGAAAGATCAGGTAGAAGATTATGCGAAAAGAAAGAATATGCCTATTGAGGAAGTGGAAAGATGGCTCAGGCCACAACTGGATTATGAAGCGTAATTTTAAGTGGAAAGCCAATTGATTCTTAGTTAAATCTTTTCAAATTTAATTGGTCTATTACATTTAGAATCATTTGTACTTTGACATAATATTCTTTTGCCAATTCTATATTGTCGGTGTTTGAAAGGGAAGGTTTTAATGGTTCTTCGTTTATTGAAATTGACAGATAGCCGATTCCTCTTATAAAAGACATGCTGATTTCTTTCCCAGTTTGCTCTTTCAAATTTATTAAACACTCCTTCAATTCCTGATCTATAAAGGAAGAGGTGTCCGAAGGGTAAGTGCTATATACTGAAAAAATACTTTCAAAAGTGTTATCGTTCAGATTCATTGGGTATACTTCAGGCAATGGGAATAGCTTGTAATATTCATCCAAAAAATTTATGGTGAATTGTTCTTCACCTTTAGGCCAAATGTAAATTGCTCCTGGTAAGTAAATTTTTAATGGAATTGCAAAAAATAAACCTCTAAAAATAGTAGTGATTGTATTTCCCCCGGGAGACTTGTCATAGCCGGTTTCTAATTCTGAACAGTAAAACTTTATATCACAATAGTTTCCCGAAATAAGATCGCTTCCTTCATAGTAATCGTATATTCTTCTATAAAGACTGCTTTTTTCATAATCAACCGCCGATATACTTTCACCAGGTTTGTAAATTAACTCTGGTTCTAAATATTTTATTATCTCTCTGAGAGCAGTTTCTTTAAAATTTCTAATAAATAATTTTTTCTTTTTTTTGTATTTATAAATACTTATGAGCGTAAAACTCAACAACGATATCCCGACAAGTATTTGCGATAGCAGAAAACACATAATTGCAAACATCAAAAAAAGTAAACCAGCTATTTTCCAGCCGGTGGCCTCGCTACTTTGCAATTTCAGATAAGAAAGAGTAGGTTTCAGTTTGGCATCATAGAAACTCTCAAATTTTTTTTTCTCGTTCATTTATTTAATAAATGTATTTCTTTTTTTGTAACTCTGCATGGCACAAAATATTCATTTATGCGCATCATCTCGTACAATGTAAACGGCATAAGGGCGGCTGTGAAAAAAGGGTTTATTGATTGGCTCAATACTTCTCCGGCGGATATTGTTTGCATCCAGGAAGTAAAAGCGCATGAAGCAGATATCGACCTGGTTGCAATTGAATCTGCCGGGTATCGCCCTTTCTTTTTTACTGCACAAAAAAAGGGATATAGCGGCGTAGGAATTTTGAGTAAGATCGAGCCAAATAATGTTGAATATGGACATGGCGTTGAGCAAAGTGATTTTGAAGGGCGCGTATTACGAGCAGATTTTGGAGATGTTACCATAATCAATGCGTACTTCCCTTCTGGCACTACCGGAGAAGTACGACAATCTTATAAATATATTTGGCTTGATGAATTTTTAGATTACCTCAATGAATTAAAAAAGACAAGAAAGAAATTAATTGTTTGTGGCGATTATAATATTGCTCATAAAGAAATCGATATTCACAATCCTGTTTCTAATAAAAAGAGTTCAGGATTTTTGCCTGAAGAACGAGCATGGTTTGATAAATTTTTATCGAATGGGTTTACCGATAGTTTTCGCTTTTTGAATAAAGAGCCTGATCAATATAGTTGGTGGAGCGTAATGCGCCCAAGTGTTCGCTTAGAAAATAAGGGATGGCGTATTGATTACATCAGTGTAACTAACAACCTGGCTGAGCAGATAAAGGCTGTAAAGATTTTTCCGGATGTAAAACATAGCGATCATTGCCCCGTTTTTTTGGATCTGAAATTATAGTTTATGATTGTTTATAACGATACTACAAAAGTAGACCACGAAATCGTGGAAGAATGGGTCAGTTGGCAAAAAGAAAACTACATCCCGGAAGTGATGGCTACTGGATTTTGCACCGGATTTCGCTTTTACAAACTACTAGACCATGACGATGATGAAGGCAGAATTTTTATAACCCAGTTCCTGATAAATAACCGTCAAGATTATGATACTCTTATAACTCGTTTTTTGGCAAGTCTGAAAAAAAAGACTTCGGAGAAATGGGGCGATAAAGCCTTATCTTTTTATACACTTCTTCAAAATATGGAATAATCGGCTGTTTCGTTTAAAAACATATTTTATAGCCACGCTAACTTCAAAACCTTTCCAAGTAAGGGTTTTTAACTAAGAAATGTCTGTAATGCAATGCTGGACTACGTTATACGCCATCTTCATTGGATTTATTTTTTATCTTGCCCGCTTTGCTGAAGCTATAAACCGTACCAATTGCGGATTTCATCACAATTGGTGCAAAAAAAATTTTTATAAAAATTTCATTTCAATGAAAAACCTTCTATATTTGTCGCTGTAAAAAAATCAAATAAAATTATTATGAACAAAGCTGAACTAATCGCCAAAATGGCTGATGATGCAGAAATTACAAAGACACAGGCAAATGCTGCTTTAGATTCTTTTACCTCAGCAGTTACTAAAACTTTAAAGGGCAATGGAAAAGTTACCCTGGTTGGTTTTGGTACTTTCTCGGTAAGCAAGAGAGCAGCGCGTAATGGCCGTAATCCTCAAACCGGAGCTGTTATTAAAATTAAAGCTAAAAAAGTAGCTAAGTTTAAAGCAGGTAAAGAGTTGTCTTCGAAAATCTGATTTTCGTAAAAATTTCCAAAAGCAAGATGCATTATTGTATCTTGCTTTTTTTTTAATAATTAATCGTTTTATAAAACAAGATACAAATGGGACGTGGAGATAAAAAAACAAAAAAAGGAAAAATAGCAATGGGTTCTTTCGGTAAATCAAGACCTGTAACCAAAAAGGTAGAAGCTGCTAAGACCGCGAAAGCGAAAGCTGCCAAGGCAGAGTAAGAAGTCAGCTGCTTTGACTGCAGTGGCAAAATAAAAAACATCAATTTTTTCCTGCCCTTGCCGGTAGGCATTTTTGCTTTACTGAAACCTGTATTTACGGAGCAAGTCTTTTTATAATCCACTCGTTATTTTCGGTTAAAGCATATTGCAAACGGTCGTGCAGTCTTCCCGGCCTTCCTTGCCAAAACTCAATACGGCAGGGCATTACAATATATCCGCCCCAAAATTCCGGTCGTGGTATATTTTCCGTGCCGAATCGGGTTGTATATTTTTCAACGTTCTTTTGAAGAATCTCACGGCTATTTATAACGGTACTTTGAGGCGAACTCCAGGCGCCAATACGGCTTTCGGATGGACGACTATTGAAATATTCGTCACTTTCTGTGTTCGGTATCTTTTTTATTTCCCCTTCGATTCTTACCTGGCGTTCCAACTCTTTCCAAAAAAACAGAAGAGAAACAAATGGATTTACTTCTATTTCTTTTCCTTTCCTGCTTTGATAATTTGTAAAGAACACAAATCCATTATCCTTTATTTCCTTTAGCAATACGATGCGTGCGGAGGGCTTTCCTGACACATCGCAGGTAGCAAGCACCATGGCGTTTGGTTCTTCGATTTTGCTTTCTACAGCTTGCTGCCACCAATTTTTAAATTGCGTGATTGGGTTTGCATCTAGATCTTTCCTATGCAGCGATTGCAACTGATATACTTTTCGCATGTCGGAGATGCGTTTTTCTTCGTTCATTATTTGCTTTTATAAGAAAACAAATTTAAGAAAGGATCGTTGATATATCCATTAAATATACATCCAATGCTTCCTGCATAAAAAAAGCATTCTAAAATGAATGCTTGATAAATTAAATCTTTCTTTTTATTATTCAGTGTTAGAAGAAGAAGTCATTGGTGACGGTATGGAAAAATAAAGTAATTCTATCAAATTTTATTGAAAAGTTCTCGGAGTTGCTAAGGCTTTATTCTGATAAACCATTTGCTCAAGTGTTGCAATCATTCTTGAGTTTTCTTGTTCATAAAGTGATAGTTTACTCTCCAACTCAGTGAGGCGTAGCCTGTTTTTTTCAAAATCTTTTTCCCTCCTGTCGGCGTCCACTATTTGCTTTCTAAGATCATCGTTTTCCATTTGTAACCGGGTAAAATCACGTTTTAACTGCTCGTGCTGATTTTTGATATGATTCTCAGCGACAAGCAACACTTCTAATTCTTTTTCCCGCTCGTTAACCGCTTCCAGCTTTCTTTGAAGGGTGCCGATATGTTCCTGCATGGATTGTATGTCGTTCAATCTTGCATCGTATTCACTTTGCAAAGCTATAGTGGCTTTTTTATTTCCTTCGAGTGAATTTAATTTATTCTCCGCTTCTTCAAGTTTTTGCAAAGCGCTGTCCAAATCGTTCTCTAATTTTTCTTTAAGCTCATTTTCTTCATAATACATGCCTTTCCAATTCTCTTCATCATTCATCTTTGAACTCTTTTGTTGTTGATTGACTTGTTGTACTTCTAACGTCTTCAGACGCTGTTGTAGTTTAGAAAACTGTATTTCATAAAAGGAAGCATTTTCTTCCATTTCCTGTAATTTACCTTTTAAGTCCCGGATCATTTCTCCTTTTACTGAACCACTTTCGATAACATTATTTTTTCTGAAAACAAGAAGGTGCTTCTTGCCTTCCGGCAAATAATCATAAGTACTTACTATCATCCGATAGGCAAAAATGAATGACGCAATTAAAACTACGAGTGATATAACCCACCAAATCCACATAAAGATTTAATTTAAACATTTGAAATAAAAAATATTTTATTCCGTGGGGAGGATTTTCAGAGGATTTATTTCGGATCTTTCGTCGGGGGATGGGTTATAAGCCTGTTAGTAAAATGCAAGTATAATAAAAATTATCCAGTAACCAAAGTGCCGACTTTTTCTCCGGTTATTACACGCAATAAAGTGCCTTGTGTGTCCATGTCAAAAACTATGATGGGAAGTTTATTTTCCATGCATAAAGTGAAGGCTGTCATGTCCATTACTCTTAAATTACGCGAAATACATTCACTGAAAGTAATGGTTTCATATTTTTTAGCTGTTTTATCTTTCTCCGGATCTGCTGTATAAATTCCATCTACCCTGGTACCTTTTAAAATAACATCAGCACCTATTTCAATAGCCCGCAACGAACCTGCGGTATCTGTCGTAAAATAAGGATTGCCGGTACCAGCGCCAAAAATCACAACCCTACCTTTTTCAAGATGCCTGATAGCCCTGCGACGAATGTAAGGTTCTGCTATTTGTTCCATTTTAATCGCACTTTGCAGCCTTGTATAAACGCCCACTCTTTCCAGCGCACTTTGCAGCGCCATACCATTGATAACAGTCGCAAGCATACCCATATAATCTCCCTGCGCTCTTTCGATTCCTGTTTCAGCTTCGTTCATACCTCGGTAAATATTACCGCCGCCTATTACCACCGCCACTTGCACACCAAGTTCTGTTATCAATTTTATATCCTGTGCGTATTTGGACAAGACATCTGAGTCAAGTCCAAAATTTTTATCGCCCATTAAAGATTCGCCGGAAAGCTTGAGAAGAATTCGTTTAAACTTAGGAAGCATAAGTTGATGTTGCAGATTGTAGATTGAAAAATCGGTGCAAGATAACGGATAAATTTTTTACCACCTCCCATAACACAAATTGGAAACGATTGAAAACTAGTAAAGCAACAAATAAAATTGATTCTTAGCTTTTCGAATAAGGGTCACATAGATATTATAAAAGTAAATGATGACTGCTTTTTTGTCTGTTCCGATGTATCTAATACCAAAATGAAATAATAAATAGTCCAAAATATATTATTTCATTTTTTTTAATTATATTTGGACTATAAAATAAATCATTAATCATGGCATTGCCTAAACAACTTATAATTAAAGAATCTCTTCAGGAGTTAAAA
>DATCFI010000108.1:0-50718 GCA_036509585.1 Hanamia sp.
AAGAATCACTTCCGCAAGTAAATTCAAGATTGAATTTTCATAAATAATTTAGCTCTTCTGAAATGAATTCTCAATCGATTAGTCTTTTCCCGCCATAAAGTGTTTCACATTATTCAACAACAGTGACTTTAATGAAACCTGCCAAAACCAATCTCAAGCAATGTGGTTTCATGAATAAGTGTCAACTTTACATTTATTTAGCTAAAGTAAGGCTATTTTTTTAAAATGTAATCGATTGCCAAAACAATTTCACTTTATTTGATGAACGGTTAGAAATCTAATTTCCCCGGAAAAAAATTCGTAATTATAAATTGTTCATTCCATATAAAATACTCTGAAAGAATGCGGCTTGATGGTAATACCAAAAATATTCTTTTCTTTCCTGTTTTTCTCGACATAACTCAGCCCTGGCTTTCTTAACTCGCCAATAAACTGCTGACCAGTAGTGACGATATTAATCGCGGTTTCTTTATCAAGAAATGATTCTGCAATAAATGTATTGTTGTCGTATACATGCAAATCCGACCAGCCAACCGAGCCGCTGACGCCAAAATTTCCCGAGAATCATTGGTAAGAGAGCTTTTACTTGCCCAACAATTAACGTCTGAAAGCTTCTGTTCCCTCAATCCGTAATGGCTCCATCATCCTTACAATTGGTAAAAAAGAAATCATCCAATAAAAATTGATCAAAATTTTCGCAGTGTGTTTAATTAATTTTCTTGCGTATTTGCTGTCGTCATGATTGCTGTAGCTGTATCATCCTCTCGCTTACTTTATAGGCCACGGGTCCTGGAAGTAATAAATAGTAAACGAAGTTTTAATAGCAATTCTTGTTTTAATAATCTTCGTATACTTCAGCCAATAAAAATTTGAAAAATATTATTTCCAGTTTACCTAAAGACAGCAATTATGGAAAGTGTAGCTTTTTAAAAATGAAGGGGGAATGAAAAAGTTCACCCCCCGATCATGCTTGATTATGAGAAAAAATTTTCTTCGTTAATATTCAGTTCTTTTGTAAACGAAGCACTAATTAATGTACTATGGGATTGAATGTTTCAAACTTAATACCTCGATCACGCGCCACGAGTGTATCTGTGAAAGTATGTGTTGAGGTCCCGAAATCGACGGTATAATTAAGATGCAGCACATCTCTCGGCTGATCGCCCCAGGAATCCCCGTTTTTTATAAATACACCGCTCCCGATGATGGAATAAAGAGCCGAAGATGGGCCGAAAATACTACATTTCCCATTACTGTCGAATGCAAGAAGTAGCTGAAATGGGATATTTGCACCACCCCTTGATGTACCATTAAGCATTAAAGAATCATTATTAAGAGACAAGGTGCCAATACTGCACAATTGATCCGTTTCCACAAAAGGCGTATGGTAATTAATCACAGTATCACTGCCTGAATTATCTTGTAACTTTTCCACACCTCTTCTCAGATAATTCCCATGCCAGGGATTAATGTACTTTATGGCATACAAAATATAATTTTTCGGAGGAATAGTCCAATCCGTCACTAAACGGGGATCAGGCGCATCCAGCGTGGACTTTCCACTAAGAATGGAATCAGCACCGTTAACCGTATTCATACGTAACGGAATTACAAAGGTATTCGTAATGGATCTTGGATCTGCAAAAAAGGCGTCTGTAAGCTGCACTTCCAAACCTCCTTCTAGACTACCGGAAGGAATGTCAATTGCCATGTCCTTAGGCAGCGAGTAATAGTTTGATGGCATCATCAGTACCTTGTTTCCATTATCAAATCCCAGGTTATTACAAAGGGAGGAATCTACCGACACATTAATAGAAATAAGCTTGGTATTTGTATACACACCACCCATTGTTGCCATGATTTCGCACTTATGTTCATTGTCTAATGTATTATCAAAGTTATAATCTCCCAGAACTAATGTTCTAACCGGCGACTGGTAGGCGAAATAAACCGTAGTATATTTATAATTAGGAAACTCCACGCTTTTGTTTGAACATGAAGAACAAATCGCCATTATGATGCAAGAGGCAAATATTATCTTTTTCATTTTTCTTATTTTAATAGCTTTTAACAAATATCACCATCCTTTATTTTGCACCAGGTTTTCCCTTAATACATCATTGTAAGGCACAGGGCCGTAATACATATAATCAGTATATTGCCTATTTTCAACAGCATTAATGGTGTAAATGCCATTAACGATACTTACACCATATGCCGGATCTGTTAGAGGTTCTTTCCAACGACGTAGATCCCAAAAGCGAAACCCTTCAAAACAAAGCTCGATGCGTCTTTCGTTATGGATTAGTTCACGCATGGCATTCTTGTCAGTAATAGATGCCAGGTAATTATCTGGTTGTGATATACCGCCTCTTTCTCTTATAGCCGCAATTACATCCCTTGCGGAATAACCATGACTGCCAGAGCCATCTGGTCCCCATGCCTCATTGGCTGCTTCGGCATAGTCAAGGAAGAGCTCAGTATAGCGGATAAATGGCGTATAATGTTTTTGTGTATTAGTGCGTGTAGGATTTATATTCACATCCTCCCTCACTAATTTACGCATATAATAACCAGTCCTTGTAGAAGTTGAAATAGCATTTAAGCCATCATTCGAAGTGCCTACCTCTGTATAAACAGTAGATTGAGAAGGTCCCATTTTGCTACCATTTACCACAATATAAAGACCAAGGCGGGGATCACGGTTATTATATGGATTGGCCGGATCATAACCACTATTTGCATCAGTAATAGGATAACCACTTACCGTAGGAAAAGCATCTACCAGATTTTGGGTCGGATCAACAAGCCCTTTTCCATAGAGCGTTGGAGGATAAATACTACTTTCCAGGCTACTGCTGTTGGCTACGTTTCCTCTCCAAAGTATTTCCTTCGGATTAATACCCTGAGACAATGAATTAATTTCTGCTGAATTACTGCTGGCATACCATATATTACCATTGCTTGCCAAACCAGACACCCCTCCAATAAGGTCAAGTACTGCAGCTGCATCATCAGCGGCTTTGGTCCAGGTTACAGAAGTTCCCTGGTTATAAGCAGGACTCGCAGCCAGTAAAGAAACCTGTGCTCTGATTCCCTTAACAATACGGTCTGTTAGCCGTTGACGGTTAAATGCCCCGAAAACACGATTGTAATCAGAAACAGTTGTTTTACCTGCATATCTCTGAGGGATTTGATTAACGGAACTTATATCTTCAAAATCTAATGGCAAAAAATATTCTGCTGAATCAAGATCGCTATAAATTTTCGTAACACACTCCGAAAATGTATTACGCGGTATTTTAAAATCAGACTGACCATCAATTAGTTGGGTCAAAATAGGCACGCCCAACAACCTGCCATCATCTGCCCATCCTCCATGTGCCTGCAAAAGGTAGTACATAAATAATCCCCTTAGTCCGTATGCTTCCCCTTTGGTGCGATCGTTAAACATTTCTTTGGTATATTGTCCTGTAGTAGCCCAGTTAACATCATCTGTCTTCTGCAATATCTGGTTCAGGTATTGTATAGCAGCAAAGCCCCCTGTCCACTGGTCCATCGGATTATTGATTGACGACCATTGACCAGTTGCCATCAAAAGGAATTTATTTGAAGGATCATTTGCTACCGCATCATCCGTGGCAACATCATCGAAAGAATAATTACCCAATGCCAATGGCAGGCGGGCATATCCATTAAGCAAAAGCCCTTCAGCGTATGGAGCGTTATTATCTATATCGCCCAATAAAAAGTTGTTTTGATCTGCCGGAGATAATATTTTCTGGCAACTGGAAATAAGGAATACAATAATCGAAATATAAATCAAATTCTTTTTCATTTGTATGTTTTATTTAATTAACTCAAATATTTACACTCAAAAACTTTTAACTTTTCAACTGGACTGGTATTATTACCATTAACAAAAAGGAATAGTTTCAAAAACATTTTTTAACCTTATTACTAATTTAAAATTCACCTTTAATACCTAAATTGTAAAATCGTGTTTGAGGTGCAGATCCAACATTAAGTTCCATTACCGCCCGATTTTTAGAAATTGTAAGTAAATCATTACCACTAACGTAAACTTTCAGTCCCTTAACAAAAGAATTTCCGAACATTTTTGATGAAAAATCATATGTCAACTGCACCTTGGCAATATTAAACCGGTTAGTGCTGTAGGTCCAGAAATCAGAACTTTGAAAATCATTACTACCACTAAGAGTAGTTAGCCGCGGATAAGTTGCCGTATTTTTCGTATTTTCTGTCCAACTGTTACGAACTACAGCAGAATATTTAGAAGCGCCTGATACCCAGTAGTAACTGCTATTCCTCATACCGGTTCCACCAAAGGAAGATGTGCCCAATGCAAACAGGGTAAATCCTTTCCATTGAGCAGTTAAATTCACACCACCCGTGAATGGACTTGTCCATTGGCCAAGGTAAACTTCATCACGTTGATCAACCACACCATCCCCATTTTGATCTTTGTATTTAATACTGCCTGGGGCCACCACGCCAAATTTTTGTTGCGCGTGTTTATCAATATCGCTCTGATCCGCAAATAATCCTTCGCTTTGCAACCCGAAAATTCCGCTAATCGATTTGCCTACCCTGTTACGGTAAGTATCTGCATACAACTCATCGCGTATAAGCGCCATCGTTTTAACATAAGTACCTGCCAGTCCAAGAGAAAATTTAACTTCCCCAAACTTTTGATGAAAATTTACCTGAAAGTCAAATCCCTGGTATCGGTTTGCCTCAAAGTTGGTATACGGTATGAAAGAAGTTGAGGGATAACCAGTAGTAAAGTAACTTGGATAAAGGGTACCTGCCTGCACTGGAATTCCATCCTTTTTAATAAAAAAAGCACTAGTAAGAAAATCAAGTTTATTTTGAAACAGAGACCCTTCAATACTTAAGTTAATCTCCTTTCTTTTGGCATAAGTCAGATTAGGATTCTGGCCACGGGTTTCAACTGTAGCCCGATTTGTATAAGTTCCGTCAGACCATGAAAAATAGGCATTAGGAGCATAGACAGCATTATATAAATAATAATCGTTGATATCCAGATCTGTATTAATAATACCCGCAGATGCCGAAAGTTTTAGCGTGTTTACCAATCTGGAATCTTTCAGGAAATTTTCACCACTCAATAACCATCCGAGGTTAACTGTTGGTGAAAAAGCTACTCGTTTTCCAGGAGGAAGTTTGGTGGAATTAACCAATGCGCCTCCAAAATCTGCATAATATTTATGATCGTAATTATAGGAGAGTTGTAACCCTAGATTAGCATTTGTTCTATACTGAAAGTCACCGGTCTGGCGCGCCCGTAGGCCATCTGCCAGTAAAATGGCAGAAACGTTGTGCCTCTTGTTAAATGTATTTGCATAATCAAGGTGAACGTTAAAATCAATTAGCTGATTGCTCCAGGTATTGCCCAGGTTTTGCGTACCTGTTTTACTGTCCTTATTGAACATTGTCAACTGGGTGATAGAATCACCGATTGCCGTACTTGCCCATGCAGGTGCATATACCGCGTAGGTATTATTTATAGATTCATCGTAGGTATTTGAATAATCAACGCTCATTTGTCCATGTAGGGACAACCCCTTAATAGCATTTTTAAGATCAACATCAATTCCTCCGGTGTACTGCAATTGCCTACTGGTAAAAATATCATATCCTGCCGCATACACATCTGCAATAGGATTGGTAAGAAATTGCTGCGTACCCCCGAGCAAGTTACCATCAATAAGATTACCGCTGTTGGCAATAAGCGACTTGGCATTCTGTGATCCACCTGAAATCATACTAACAGGTATGATAGGTGCAAAACGCTGGGGTTGCAGGGCGTCGGCTCGTTGCCAGTAATTTCCCAAAGCATACCTGTTACTTGAAAACACAGTAGAAACATTTACATATCCGCTTATGGCGTCATTAATTTTAAGATCTATGTTTGCTCTTAAATTTAACCTTGTATTTTGGTCTTTGCTGCCTTCACCAAAATTCAGCAAGGAGTTTTGATTTTCAAAGCCTACCAGTGCATAAAAGCGCGCACGTTCTGTTCCACTGGTAAAATCAGCATTGGCCGAAGAAGTGTTATAAACCTTTCGCAGATAATCGGAGGTAAAATAATTTACATCCGGATACCGGTATTTATTAGAATGACTCGCAAAATGTTGTATAGTCGAATCTGCATAAAGCGGTGCCAACCCATCGTTTCGGGAAGCCTGGTTATAATAAGTCATATATTCGGCAGATCCAAGGTAATCTGGATAGGATTTTGGCACATCGATCCCGGTATTTACCCTAACATTATATTTACGGATACCGGCTTTACCTCTTTTGGTAGTAATAAGTATCACGCCGTTCGCTGCCCGACTACCATATAAAACAGCGGCATTGGCTCCTTTTAAAAAAGTTATCTGGTCAATCTCGCTTGAGGTAATGTCATTCACGGAGCGGGGTACGCCATCTATCAACACCAGTGGAGTACCTATATTCCATAAATTATTGCCACCTACAAAAGCATCAACGCCTTCCAGGGGATAAGTGCCGTAGTCTTTGTCCAGATATTGAGGTGGATTCAGCACTGAAATAGCGCCAGTCAAATCCTTTTTCTCTACTGTTCTATAAGCTATATGCACCAAAGAATCATTATCAGATTTGTTTGTGCTCAAATGGGTGGTATCTGTTTGCCCTTTAGCATCGGAAATAAACCCCAAACACATTTGACATGATATGACAAGAGCTGCTAATATATTTTTTTTCATTCCTTTTACTTTGATTTAAATAACTATATTTTAATATCCTGGATTCTGTGGGAACGTCGCATAAAGATTTACATCCTTGATCTTTAAGGGCAGCCAGTAGTTTTTATCGTCAAACTTTCTTGTAACAAGTATCGATTCAGATATATTGATCGGTTTAGGTGCACCGTTTGGATATGTTCCCCCACGATCAAAATCTATCGCTGTTTTTTCCCGATATTTCATCTTGCTTGACAACAGCCAACGACGCAAATCATTATATCGGATCTCTTCTTCAAAACCAAGTTCCATTGCACGTTCACGAATAATTACCTCCATAAAATCATCTTTCGCATAATAACTGGGATCCACTTCCCCGGCCCCACAGCGATCTCTTATTTTATTGACTGCTTGTACCGGGGTCATATAGTTCGGACCAGTGCTGGTTGACGAGCCATAACCCTGAAGAACTGCTTCTGCATACATCAGGTAAACATCTGCAAGTCGCATGTAAGATAAATGCATGTAATTATTAGGGAAATTATCAATATTATTAGCAGTCATCGGCGTGAACTTACGCAGCAGATAACCAGTACGCCCTATGCCTGTATTATCCCGACTCCAGCCATTATTGGATAAATTAGCATATCTGTATTTCTCCTTGCTAGCAGGAGCAGAACCTTTGATGATTTGATCACCATCTATAACTATGTCGTGATAAAAACGGGGATCTCTTCCAATCCAGGGATTATTTGGATCGTAGCCTGACTGTGGATCATCAATTGGCAAACCATTGGCCATTCCATAGTTTTCAACAAATCTTGCATTGGGAGATACATATCCTCCACCAATATTTCCTTCTGCAAATATGGAACTGGGCCCCCATGGGCATCCTGCAAACCAGGAACTATACACCGGAGCTTGGAAAATAGTTTCCGGATACCCTGGTATAAAACTTCCCCCATTGGTATAAAAAAGGTTACTATAATGAGCAAAATCAATTAGCTTAATCCATGTAGCATGGCTGTCAACCAGTTGCAGCAATTCGGCAAAAGCATCTGCCGCTTTTTTACAATAATCAACATCATAAGTTGCAATCCCTTTTGAAACCCGATTCATTAAAGGACTGCCAGCATATAAATAATTTTTCCCAAGATAAGCCAGAGCCGTTACTTTGGTAATGCGTTGCTGATTCTTGCCAAGGGTCGCCTTACCTACAGTCGTATTATCCCAATCTACCGGCAAGAGGTCTGCCGCTTCTCTAAAATCCTTGGCGGCGTGATCAGCCATATCCTGGTAAGTAAGACGGGGTAGTTGCAATTTCGCATTCGACGGCAAAAGAGTATCAATATAAGGAAGACCACCCCAATAAGTCATTAATTCAAAATGAAACCAGCCACGAAAAAACAATAACTGACCCTTGATTAGGTCTTTTTCCTCCTGGGTACCATTAAGCATACTCAAATTAGCTAAACCTAAATTAGCTTTATGAATACCATACCACGCATTGGGCCACAAGCCTTTACCAAAACCAGTAGTCGGATTCGTATGATAAGTACCCCCGTCGCCATCAAGCCAGGATATCCATTCAGAGTTTGTCCATGACCAACTATCTCCGTTGTCAAATTGTTCATTTAGCCAGGTGATACCTGTTTTATGAACTATCTCATCGCCTAACATCCAGTCACAAGCCCAAATATGGCTTTCATACTCAGGAACTGCACTATACAGTTCTTCCGTAAAACCCTGAAAATTAGTAAAATTGGTAAATGCTGCGGTCGAAGAAACGTTAGTACCGGGCGCCTTGTCAAGATACTTTTTACAGGAAGATAAAGCAACGAACATTAAGGTCACAAGGCAACCAATTAGTATATATGATTTATTTTTCATGTTGAATATTTTTTAAAAATTAATGTTACAACCCAGATTAAAACGTCTTACGGTGGGGTATGCAGTGGATGCACCCATATCTACTTCACGGTCATCAGGCATCTTAGTCCAAAGTATTAAATTATCTCCGTTTACATAAACCCGTAACGAATTGACGCCAATCCTCTTCAACTGAGCTGCCTTAAACGTATAAGCTAATTCCGCATTTTTTAATCGTACATAAGCACCTTGATATAAATAAGTTGTACCATAGTAAGGCATCTGGCTGGCATACCTTGGTATTGGAACATCCGCATTCTCATTATCCTTTGACCAATAAGAACCTTGCTTATACACGTTATCATAGTGATATTGGCCTCCGAAACTTAATAATTGCAAATAGCGGTTGCTGTTGTTTACCCCATAAAACTGTACGTAGGCACTGAATCCTTTCCAATCAACACCAACAGTGGCATTATAGGTATTCTGGGGTTGTTCAGGATATCCGGAAGGAACTACATCCTTATTATCTACCACTCCATCGCCGTTATAATCAATCATGTTCTGGCCACCGGGAAGCTTTTGATTATCATAAGTATTTAAAGTGGTGCTTCCATATACCTGGTCCCAGGTGTTATAATACCCGCTGCTTACATTTGAATAAGGCTGACCAATCGGCTTTCCAGCTGATTTCTGATAATCATCCAGTAATTGCGGATTATCAGCGTCAATAATCTTGTTCTTCGCATGTGTTATACTGAAATTACTCCATAAGCGGACATTTTTGGAAACATTTTTCTGAATCCCTACTTCCACCTCATACCCTTTGTTGCGGACTTTGCCAAGATTGGCTGTTGCGGGCTGGACGCCAAAATAAGAGGGTACTGCACGACTGGAACCAGCCAAAAGAATATCTGTACGATAATCATTGAATATATCAACACTACCCGATATGAGATTGTTGAACAACGTATAATCAACTCCAAAATTTGACTTGGCTACTTGTTCCCAATGTATATCAGGGTTACCCACGTTGGTCTGGGCTTCTGCCCACCAAGTGTATGGACTCGATTGACCTGCTGAAGATCCCAATGGCGTATTTCCACCATAGGTCCACTGTGTCATATACAACCAACGGCCATTAATATTATCACTTCCTACCAGCCCATACGAATAGCGAAGTTTCAATTTATTAACTACGTCCTGATTTTTCATAAATTTTTCATTACTGATCATCCAGCCAAAAGCGGCAGAAGGAAAAAATGCAAACCGATAGTTCGGTCCAAATTTTTCAGACCCATTGTACGCTCCGTTAAATTCAGCAAAATACCTAAGTCCATAATTATAAGTTATTCTGCTTACCCAATCTTCCCTGTAATGCTCGAATTCACTACCAGTAGCGGTTTTGTCCCTACTGAAAAGTCCCATCGCAGTTACATTATGTTCTCCAAACTTCCTGGCATAATCTAACTGCACCTGATAGAAAAGCTTACGATAAGTAGCTCCATTCTGCACAGCATCCGCATTGGGACTCCAACGGGGAGGAATCCAGTCAAACTGGTTGGTTCCTAAAAACTGGCTATAAGTAACGTTCCCTGTAGCCGGGTTAATGTACTCCTGCTGAATATTCCCATTGTCATAAATTCCACCCTGCGATTGGAAAGTATTGTCCATCGAAAGTGACCCTCTTGCGGATAATCCAGGCAGTATGCTCCCAAGATCCTGCTTTAATATAAAATCTGTGCTAATCTGGAGGTTGTTGGTATTACGAACACCATTATTTCCCAGTGTTGCCATTGAATTTATAGTAGAAACTGTTTCGGGAGGATAATAGCCCCAACCACCGTCAGCATACCGCGGATAGTAAATATCGGGGGCGTTGCTGTAAATACTCTGCCAAATACGATATTGCCACGCGTCCTGACCATAAGCATCCTGCGTCACTCCATACGAACCAAACAAATTGGTTGACAAAACTGTTGTTTTACTCAGATTAAAATCCAGATTACTGCGGACGTTAACTCTCTGGAACCCATATCCCGGTTGATAGGTTTTACCATTATCAATTTTTTTAAGAATATCTCCTTCTTTCAAAAAATCAATTGAAGTAAAATACTTTACCAAAGAAGTGCCCCCTGAAATATTCACACTGGCATTATATGACATCGCAGCCTTTTTAATAAGCTCATCTTGCCAATCAACATTTGGATATCGTTGAGCTTCTACCTGGTTGGCTGGGTTCCTGTATTTATCAAGTTCAGAGACAGGGACGTAGCTATTCCATGATCCAGGCGAAACACCCAATTCATTTTCAATAGCCAAATCACGTATCCTAATCGCATCATAAGAATCATATTTGCTAGCTAATTTAGAAGGTACTTTTACTGTGGTATTTGCAGTAAAACGTATATCTGCTTTTCCAGCCTTCCCTCGTTTTGTTGTAATCAGTATTACGCCATTCGCACCTTTTACACCAAATACAGCAGTGGCGGATGCATCTTTCAACACAGATATACTTTCAACAGAACCGATATCCACTGTGTTCATCGGTCTCTCAATGCCATCTACCAATACCAGTGGATCGCTGTTATTCCAGGTACTCTGACCACGAATATAAATCTTCGGGTCCTCATTACCGGGAGTACCCTGTGTGGCTACTGTAATAACCCCTGGCAAAGTGCCTGTTAAAGCTGCTCCCAGACTGGATACGCCACCTTTTTGTTCAAGTACTTCGCCCTTTACCTGGACAATGGATGCTAACACGCTTTCCTTTTTCTGGCTACCATAACCTACAACTACAATATCGGACTGGGGCCTCACAACTGATTTCAGAGTAATCTGAATATTGGTGGGCTTATTTTTTAAGTTTACTTCTTTAGTTTCAAAGCCTACATAAGATACCACCAATATTACAGAGTAATTATCTACATTAACTGAAAAATCACCATTTTTATTTGTCTGCGTTCCTTGTTGACTACCCTTTATAGAAATACTCGCTCCTTCCAAAGGCTTGCCCTCTTCATCAGTAATTCGGCCTTTAATTAAAATGGGTGGAGGCGGCTGAGGAGATTCAAAAGAGCTACTACTTTTATCCGCCGGAGTTTCCGGATTACCGGGCCTTCTTACAACAACAATGGTTCCGTTGACAATGGAGAACTCCAAAGGCCTGTTAAGAAAACACTCTTTAAGAACAGATTGCACTGTTTGATCTATTGCCGTAATTGTAATAGTGCCGATTTCGCGTAATTCTCTTGTATTATAAAAAAAATTAGTGCCGGTTTGCTTATGAATTTCCCTGAATAATTTTTCAAAAGAAGCATCCTTAAGAGTAAAAGATACTCTTTGCGAATATCCCTTTCCACTAGATTGAAACACAAAAACGGTTAGGAAAATTATTAAAAACTTCATAACAAGAAACAATTGTTTCGTTATAAGGGATTTCCTATTTTTTTTAAAATTAATGTCATTCATATCCTTGCTTTAGAATTAAAAATTAAATTCAACGTTGTTCAATGGTTTGTTTTTTAAAATCACAGTGGGATTTTTTCTATTTCCCGATATTTTACAAAATATTGGTGATACTTCATTTAATCATTATTTAAGCTTTTAGTGATGAATAAAGTCTTTCCCTTTAAAGCATAATTCACACCTGCACTTTTCAATATTTGTAATACTTGCATAAGCGAAAGATCACGGCTTATGATACCAGAATAGGTTTCATCGGTAAACGCTCCATCTATTTGAACTTTGATATCATACCACCTGGCAAGCTGTCCCGCCACTGAATAAATGTCTTCATTCTTAAAATCAAACATTCCTTCTTTCCAGGCAACCGCTCTGTCCACATCCGCTTTTCCAACATCAAGTTTTTCTGTACTTCTATTTTGTATGGCCTGCTGAGACGGCCTCAACAAAACCTCCTTTTTTTGTCGATTACTTACCTTTACAGATCCTTCAAGAAGCACAACAGAAGAGCTATTTTCATCTGGATAATCTTTAATGTCAAAATGAGTTCCCAGCACCTCAGTCTTTATTTTGTCGACCGTTGTTACAATAAATTTTTGGGTTTTGCTTTTTGCAACTTCAAAATAGGCCTCCCCCGAAATGGTGACCTTTCTTTCTCCCTTATCAAAACGAATAGGATAAGTGATGAAACTTTCGCTGTTAAGCCACACCTTGGTGCTATCGCTTAAAATTATTGTTACTACTTTACTTCCCCGGGGATTATATAATGTATTGAATGTATTTGCATAACTTTTGCTTCCATCTTCCTTAATTTCAATCTGCCCGGCTTTATTTTTTTCAACTTCAACACCGTTCAATTTAAAAGGACTGTGAGCTTTAATGCTGTCAATCATAACAATCCTGCCGTTATCCATTTTTATAAATGCACCGGAGAAAGTTGGGGCTTTTATATCACCCGCCTGGATTACCAATGGCTGTGGGGAATCTTTATAGTTTTTGTAGAAATAACCACCTATCAAAATTCCGGCAAGCATTGCCGCAACAGACCATTTCATCCATAATTGAATGCGGGATTTCATACCCTGAACATCCTTTTGCTTTTTACTTCTTTCTAATATCTCAATCCAAGCCTTTTTATCATCAAAAGAGTAAAACAATTTCAACTGCTCCAAAGTGAAATCCTCATCAGTAAGTGATTCAAAGGTTTTTCGATTTTTTTCCGAAGCTTGAATCCATTCATCCAATATTTGCTTTTCTGATGGAGTAATTTCACCCTTCCGAAAAGCAACAAGTATATTTATTATTTGCTCACTGATATTCATAACATCTTTTTCCGAATTCCCATAAATTGATAATTATATTATCAAGGAATCTTTATTTAATTCAAATAATATCCCTAATAAATAGGGAGACTCATTTTGTTGTCTTTGTAACAGAGTGGAATATTATCTATTAAACAGTTAATAATTACTAATCATAATTTATTCTAGCAATCAGTAAATCTCATTCGTTAAATTTTAGCCAGTTTCGTCTGCTCTATAATAAGACGCAATGGATATCTTTTTAACTATTCTCTAACCCTACTTTTTTAAAAAGTTATTTTCAGCAAAAGGATGACAGAGTAGGTATATCAATTTACGATAGCTAATAAGATGATTACGGAAAGCGATAATTCCTTAATTCCTGCCTTTGACAATTTTTGTCTAATGGTGTGGACGGCTGCTGATTTTTGGTTTAAAACAGTTTGCCTGCTGATATTAAGTTCATTTGAAATGGTGGTTGTACTTTTCCCGTCGAGAAAGATTGCCTTAAAAATATTTTTTCTTTGTTCGGGCAGTTGTTCTATTTCTTCATATATCGCCTGCATTACACTTGCCATAATCATTTCATTAACATAAGGCAATTCAGATTCTTGATCAAATTCAATGCAGCGGGCGTAATTATTTTTACTACTCTGTTTTCGTATGTAGTCAATACATTTATTATGGGCTATGCTATATAAAAGCGATTTTGTAGCAATCTCCTGGTTCAATTTCTCTGCCTGGTTTAAAAGACTGAGAAAAGTGTCCATTGCAACATCTTCAGCTACCGCCTTGTCCTGAATGAGATTAAGAGCAAAATAGCATATTGCACGGTAATGTTTATCATAAAGCTCTTTAACTACCTGTAATCTTTCAATTTTCGAAAAAGACATTTTCAACCGGGTTTAATTCTTTGATAATTCTATTACAATGTACATTGGTAACATAATTTCCATTGCCAGTGTTCCGATTATGCAGAAAAGTTTTTTGAAGGAATAAAACGTTCACAATTACCGCGTTTGATTTTTAAAATTATTTTTTTAAAATCTTATCATCAAAAAACTGAAAACTAAGTATGTCAATATTATAAAGAATATCTTCCTTTTTACATATCGCCATTAATTACCAGTACCCTATGTAAAAATGCAATACAATGGGATTTTCTCAATTCAAAGTAATTAACATAAGAATAGTTAAAACCTCAACATTCAATGCAATCAATCCAAAGGCAGCTCAAAAATCTTGCTCTACAAATAAGTGTCAAAAATACATTTATTATGCTAAAATAAGGTTATTTTTTTAAAACGTAACCGATTGCTAAAAAAATTTTATTTTGTTTTTTGAAAGCGCGCAAACCTTCATTTCTTTTCCTGATGAGAGGTCATAAATTATGTAAATGATCATTCCATTGTAAATACCCTGAAAGAATGCGCCTTGATGGTAATGCCAAAAATATTTTTTCTTTTCCTAATTTTCCTGATATATATCCAAAGTTTTCTGGTCAACGATGATTAAATCACGATGAGTCTCGAGGTAAACTCTATCACTTTTAATTGGCGTGAAATTTCATCCCATTTCGACTTTAAATAATTGGTTGTATCCGCTATTTGTTTTACTTCATAAGCACGGCAGAAGACAGACACTTTAAATTTATTATAATGCTACCCTGAACAATTGAAAAAAACCAACAGCAGGAAAAATGAAATGACGAGCTTGTTCATACTAAATTATTTTGATTTGCTTTATATCAATTTGTTGGATTTGAAATCAATTCTATCTTCCTGGCTGACTGATTTAGTTCAAATAGCCCACAGTAAACAAAGTTTTATTAATGATTCTTATTTTCATAAAAAATAAAAGGAGACGAAAAATTTTATCTCCACATCATTCTATATCGTAAAAAGAAATCCATATTTAAATATTCATGAATTTTGAAAATATTCTTTTTATTCTCCGGTCTTCTTCTTACTATTTTGTATAGCTCAAAATCTATTTTAATTCGACACAAGGGTGGTTATGCTCATGACCGGAAGGACAGTGCCAAAAGTACTTCCCGAGATTGAAACACTACCAGAAACCAGGTTTGATGAGCTTGTGGATGTGTACTTTGTAAAGCCTGAAACAGACGCACCATTTAAATTGAATGGAAGATAGACTTCCGATGAATTTTGATTAATAGCAACAATAACTATTTTAGAACCACTGCTATAAGCAGTGACATAAATACCGGTCGAAGGCTTTTCGGTACAAGATATTTTCGTAAATCCGGGACGTATATATCTTGCATATTGTGCCATCACATATCCTAATTTCTGGATATTGCCACTTTCACTTATTGGCCCATAACCTCTTCTGATATACCACCATACATAAGCGCCCCAACCAGCACTCATACAATCATTTATTTCTTTACCAGCATTCATGGCATTCGACCAATCGTCTCCACTTAAATTCGAGTTAATATAATGTTCAGTCATCCACACGGGTTTATCTACTGACAATGTATAAGGCGTTGCGCCGTAAATATGTCCGGCAATGAAAGAAGTTTTTAATTTTGCAGAATCATTGCTTAGATAAGTATTTAAATATGTTTGGTCCATATTAAAAGGTTCCGGAGCCATAATTGGCGATCCACAACTATCCCCTTCCGCCGCAACAAAATCTGCGACCTGGGAAGCGGTCATTTGCATGGATTCGTATGTCACTGAAATATTAGGTTCGTTTGTCGGGCTGATATCTGCTAATCCGCCAGAGGCTGCGTTAAATGCCCTCATGTACGCTGCAAAGTCAGCATACGACGTTGGCTTAATCGTTCCGCCAATGTTGCTGTCATTGGTCTTCATAGAAGCCGGCGCACTCCAAACTGATGCTATAGCAAATCCTCCGTACGACTTACACGCGTCAATGGTTGCCTTAGCCTGGCCGAATTCTGCCGGATCAACGGGTACGCGTACACGAACAATGCTTAATCCAATGCCGTTCGTCGGAGAAAAAGCCGTATCTCTTTGGCCAGTTGTCAAGTCTCCAGTCCAATCAATTATATCTGCTCCACCGAATCCGTAAATAGTTTGTTGAATCATACTTGCATCAATCATAACTGCGGTTGATGTATCAACTTTAGGTGTTGGGTTAGTTTGAGGTATTTCATTTCCCGATTGTTTCTTACAACCAAACAGGAAAGTTGCGGTTGTCAAGATTATCAAAATCCTTTTCATAATGTTTGTATGTATATTAACCCTGCATTGAATAGTTTAAAAAATTAAGAAATATCATCAATAAAATTCCCGATTATTTCAGACTTCACCTAAAATCTGCAAACTAAACCACCAGGAGAACTTAGTCTCAATTCTATAAAAGATGGGAATTAATTAGCCTGAATAAAAGGTTCTTAAAACCGAAAGGGGGAATGAAAGAATTCATCCCCCGATTCTATTTGATTATGAGAAAAAACATGTTTAATAATAAATCAGCTTTTGCGAAAACCACAAGCCTTTGTAATAACATTTATTTCGTTTCAAAAAACGGTCTATTGATAATTAATTTGCAATCATAAACAGTAAACAAACAAATAATGTGGTTTTCATATTCTAATCGTTCCATGAAAAACTTAACATTATTCAATAAAGTAACTTAATAAAACCCATCAGAATCAACTTCCAGCAATTCGCCTAATAAATAAGTGTCAACTTTACATTTATTCAGCTAAAGTAAGGTTATTTTTTGAAAATGTAACCGATTGCTTAAATATTTTTTATTTTTTTAAGAGCGAGCCTTGGGATGAAAAGTTCCTATAGTAAATTCTGTAAAACGCCTTGCAGTCTGCATGCCGCCGTTTAAAAGTATAGTAAACAAAGATTTATTGACGATTCCTATTTTTATTATCTTTTTACTCTCGAAAATGAAAATCTTTAGCAGTAAAATTCCAGTTTAAAAATACAACTTCCTAAAACAGGCACCATCTCAAAATGAATCGGGGGATGAAAAAATTCATCCCCCGATTCTATTTAATTATGAGAAAAAATATTTCTATTAATACCCCGGATTTTGATACGCCGCTTTTTGTGCATCTGTCATATCTAAATTATCAATCTGATTTTGAGGAATAGGAGCAAGATAAAATTGAGCAGGAATACTACGGACATTTGTTATGGGCGTATGGTTAGCATATCCTACATCACCAATAGTGAAAGTCGCATAGTTGTAACCTTCCTGATTATCTAATCCCAATCTTTGCGTGCGAACCAGATCGGATAATCGGTACGCTTCCCCATAGTATTCGCGGGAACGTTCGGCAAGAATATAGCCAACTGTAATATTGCTAGGCGTAGCGGCAACCATAGCAGCGCTATTGTCTGCTACATAAGCTGTATTTTCTGCATTACTAAAATTCCATTTACCGGCACGCGCACGAATAATATTAATCAAGCCATAAGCCGTTCCATCGTTCGCATAAGTTCCACTTACAGCAGCCGTAGTTGCACCTTTAACTGCCGCTTCTGCAGCAATAAAGAATAATTCGGAAAATTTAAGGGCAGGAGCGGGCCGTGTACTTCCAGCGTTAGGGTTACCTAACCCACTACCATTATCAGTACGATAAGGACCTAGCTTCCAAATTCCCGGATATACAATTCTGTTATAAGCACTTGGTGATATTACAAAATCTGCACGTCCCGGTAATACACCTACGCCAATACTACTTTTATAGGTAGAATTGGAATAATCAATTCCAGAAATATCGTCATTCAAAAAACTTAAAACCGCGCTGTCTTCCCCTATCGGTAAGAAATTTGCGTTGTACAAAGTTGGAAATTTATTACTCACACCAGATTCGTTCATATTGCAACGGTAAACAGTTGTAAATGTTCCGTCATAACGGGAATCATTGGTCTTATCAGCAAAAGTCTTCGTGAACACCTCTATTGGCGGGGCAGTACGTACCCATGGTCGTCCCAAAGGCTGAATTGATGCGCGCTGAACAGAGTTCACTGACTTCCACGAGGTAGGTGAATTGGAACTTGTCATTGAAGTATAGTTCCAGGTCTGAAACCAACCCCACCAATTGTCGGGAGTGCCACCACCACCATAAGTAAAACTACTCACATTATATTGAGCACTTTGTTGTGTATGATCGGCATACAGCATTTCTTCATTATTATAATCATTTGTAGCTGCATTCACGTCATAGTAAGTAGGTTGTAACCCATAGGTGCCAGGGTTCTCAATGGCATTTGTTGAAATATCATAGGCATTTTGAAAATACCATTGTGCATTGTGCCCGTCAGGGTCGGTTCTTGAGGCATCAAGCGGATAAGTTGGGATACTATTTGGATTTTGAAGCCACCAAGCATAAGTGAGATAAGCTTTTGCCAAAATTAATTGCGCAACTTGCTTAGTTACGCCTCCCTGCACACGCGGAACAGATGGCAATTGGGCAACCGCTGAATCCAGATCAGGAAATATTCCTTTAGTATAAACCATACTTACAGAATCACGGACAGAACTGCGTACCTGAGAGACGTTGAATTTCAATCTACCTGAGCCCAAATCCAATGGTACGCCACCATAGGTTTGTACTGCTAAAAAATAGTAAAATGCACGGAAGAACCGGGCTTCTGCAATTATGGGAGACGGAACACCGGCAACTGTGCCATTCTCGATTACACCGCTCGCGGTATTAATGGCAGGAAATATTGTGTTCCACAATTGACCGGAACTGTTGTTAGAGGGAGTAGGTACTACTCCGGGGATAGAATAGTCCTGAACCTGGAACTGACCTCCCCCGCCACCACTGGCGCCCCAGGTTGCTTCATCAGTACCAGTTTCGCAGGCATTCCACCAATAGGCATTCCCGTATATGTTGCGTAAGTTGGCGTACAAAGCGGTGATACCACCCAAAGCGCCGTTTGTAGTTTGGAAATATGCAGGGGTAAAAGACGAGCGAGGAGTCTCCTCCAAAATTTTCGTACACCCGATCATAACGAACAGTGAAAGTGCTGTTGTTGCCGCGTATATTTTTATGTTTATTCGTTTCATATTGTTTTTTTTAGAATGTTACATTTAATCCGAATATAAAGTTTCTCGTTGACGGCGTATTGGTACCTATCGAAAGAATTCTGGAAGGAGCGGCCGCTACTGCCGTATTTTGAGTAGCATTAGAGTTGGTCTCCGGATCCATACCTGACATTTTGGTGTAGGGCGAGAACATCACAAATGGGTTTTCCACCAGGAAATAGCAACGCATTTTTTCAATACCCGCAGATCTCATCCATTGTTGGTTAAAGTTATAACCTAAAGTCATTGTACGCACTTTCAGGTATGACCCATCAAAATACCCCATAGTGCTTCCGTATGCCGGATTGTCGCCAGACCCACTCTTTCCTCCTGGTCTTGGTGCAAAAGTATTGAAAGCAGCGGCATCCGGAAGATCAGGAGTCCAATAATCAACTTTTACATTATTTCCTGCTCTTGTATTCAGGTTATTGAGGTATCCGTTTGAAGAGTAGAGGGTGCTAAGTATCAGGCCTCCGTGTTTAAATGCTCCCGTAATACTGAAATCAAAATTCTTATACCCAACGGTTGTTTCAAAACCGCCTTCAAACTTTGGATCAACATTATAAATCTGGCGGTCATCATTATCCAGACTTGAACCGGTTCCATGTACTCTTGAAGGTATACCATTATGAAAAGTGAGATTAGGATCATTAGGATTATAGGCAACTTTAATCATACCCACATTCGAATTCGCCTCAGAAGCCTGCATAAACCCGCTGGCACTATCAGCATATGTCATCAATCCTATTCTCTTAAAATCATAAATTACATTGATAGGATGACCAGGGAAAAAATTGTTGCCTTTATCATATAGCTGTCCAGAGTAAAGCTTTACTAACTCATTTTGGTTACTATAGATGTTAAAACCCGCAGACCAGGTCCATCCGTGAAAGTTATCTAAAATGGTACCATTCAGAGAGAGTTCTACCCCTGAATTCTGCGTTTCGCCAATGTTAGCAGTATAAGAGTTCACCCCGGAAGTAGGTGGAAGGCCAACATTCAACAAAACATTGCCGGTATTTACTTTATAATATTCCATGGTACCACTTAAGCGATTTTTTAACATGCTGAAGTCAACCGCATAATTCCACGTCTTAGAATATTCCCAACCTAAGGCAGGGTTAGGCAATGCGTTCACATAATAGCCCATGGCGTAACCTGTAGGACCAAAGTTATAAGGGCTTGTATTTAAATGCCCAAGTGTCTGGTAAGCACCAATCGCCTGGTTAGAAGTCTCTCCATAACCTACCCTTAATTTCAACTGGTCTAAGAAGTCCACTCTTTTCATGAAAGATTCGTTTTTGATATTCCAACCTACAGAAATACCTGGATACGAATGATATTGATGGCCAGGGGCAAGTACCGAAGAGGCATCTGACCTATAGCTGGCGTTCACGAAATATTTATCATCATAAGAATAGATTACTCGGCCAGTATAAGATAGCAAGCCTGTTTGAGTATGACTGCCGCCTCCAACTGTAGTGGCACCTCCCTGGTCAGCCAACACTTGTGATAAATTATAAAACTGGAAGGCATCAGAGGGAATATGACTTGCGGACATAGATGAAGACCAATTTTCGTCCCGTTGAGCCGTATATATAGCAGTTGCATTGATAGTGCTTTTCCCAAAAGAGCAGTCGTAGATCAACATGTTATCAATCAAATAACCGATCTGCTTGGTATTGCCGGCGTTCGCACTCGAAGCAGTAGTAGACACTCCACTGAAAACTCCAGTACCTGTATAGGAACCATTGTCATGTTGATGAAAGTTTAATCCAAGATTCATCCGGTATTTTAAACCTTTTACACCCGGAATTTTAATTTCCGCGAAGATTGAGTTATAAGAACTGTAACTTCTGGTGAGATCGATATATTGGTCGCCCAAAGCATCTAAAGCTTGCTTTGTGTACGCCCAGTTAGCGCCAGTTGTATTCAAAACTACTGATGTTTTATAACTACCATCAGCATTCTGAGGATTGATAAGTGGAGAAAGCCCAAGGTTACCGCCTGGCCCCACATTCTGATCGTGACTATTTACATAGTAATTGTTAGACACAAAACCCATATGAATAGAGTTGCCAATTTTTTGATCAAGGGCTGTTCGGATAGTATATCGCTCATAATATTGTAGAGGAATTACTGCCTGGTCTTTGAAATAGGTAAAGCCAAGACTGTAACTTCCACCATTTGTCCCACCGGAAATGCTTAAGTCCTGGTTGGTAACATAGCCTGTCTGGTATAGCTTACTTTGCCAATCAGTATTTGTACTGTCATTTTCATCTATAGTGTTAGTGTGCGGGGTAGAACCTGGCGCGGTGTTATTTGCTTTACGAAGAGCAGCAAATTCTGGTCCATTCATCATAGGATATTCGCCCCAAACTTTTTTTGCACCGGCATAACCGTTATAGGTAACATGTGCTTTTTGCCCCGGTGTACCTTTATTGGTTTCTATGAGTATTACACCATTGGCACCCTTTGAACCATATATAGCGGTAGCAGAAGCATCTTTCAAAATGGAAATGCTTTTGATTTCGGAGGGGCTGATGTCATTCAGGTATCCACCAAAAGGAATTCCGTCGAGCACAATCAACGGATCATTGGTAGCCAGCAGTGATCGGGCACCCCGAATCCGGATCTGCATGCCTGCTCCCGGTTTTGTTGAAGTTTGAGAGATATCAACACCCGCAACACGACCCTGCAAGGCATGTGTAATATCTACCCCGGGAACCTCGTTCAACTTTGATCCGCTCATGGAAGAAACCGAACCCGTTATCGCTTCTTTTCTCTGCGAACCGTAACCAACCACCACTACATCTTTCATACTGCTGGCGGTAGGCTGAAGTGCTACAGAGATATTGCCGGAACGTTTCACTGTCCTTTCTTCAGTTCCATATCCAATGGAGCTAACTATAAGAGTTGCATTTTCAGGTGCTGTAATTTCAAAACGGCCCTCAGAATTACTTGAAACACCCGTTTTTGATCCTTTAATGAGAACAGTAGCATTAGGAACAGCCTCTCCGTTTTCATTAACAATAGTACCAGTTACTTTTAGTCCATTTTGTGCGTAAACAGACGTTGAGAAGAAACTAAGCGACGCGAAAAGCGCAATCGCCAAGACTCTAATGCCCCGAAGTGCATTCCGACACGATTTTTGTTTTTTTGTGATAATTGAAATGTACATAAACATTGGTTTTAGAATTTTTATTCATTAAAAAGAAAACAAGCAGTTCGTTTTATTGGTATCAAAATAATTAATCACCATTCTTATAATTCTATTTTTAAATCAATTACAGAATAACATACTCCTCCATACTTTTATTCAACCCAAAAAGCAATAAAAAAAATTAGCTTAAATTAAAATGAAACACAGTCCAGTCTTTAATTTGACAACCTATCACCGTAAATTATTATTGAAAAGCAGTACCATGATTCAAGCAATTTTCTCATCTTTATTAATTGTCGTATTGGCAATTAAAACGCTAAAGTAGGAATTATTTTTTAAAATGTAACCGTTTACATTTTTTTTTAAAAAAAAGTACAAAAAAGTTATTTTTTGTTAGTTTTACAACATTGCTTTATATGTAAACGATTGTAATGCCAAAAGAAAAGGAAGTTACTATATATGATATTGCTTCTACTCTAAATGTTTCCATTGCTACTGTAAGCCGTGCTTTTAAAAATGAGCCCGTAGTCAGTAAAAGAACAAAAAAGAGGATTTTTAATTTATTCGAAGAAATGGGGTATCTCACCAATTCCTTTGCAAGAAACCTCCGCAATCACACTATAAAAATTATTGGGGTAATTGTTCATGAACACGATATTATTGGGACGTCAACAATGGCTGGTATAGAAAAAGTAGCAGCCGTAGTTCGCATATAATAGAAAATAAGATTAAAATTGCCGAAAATATTGTTGTAGTCGGTGCTATTTGAAAGGAACGGAAATCTGCAAATCATTAATACAAGCATTATACGATCGAATCCACTTATAAGAAAATCATCCTTACAAAGTGAATTAGTTCAATAAAAAAAGTGCCTCAATAAAATTCTTTTGAAGCAGAAAAAAATTATGGTCAAAGAAAAAGAGATAACAATTTATGATATTGCCAGCAAATTAAACATCTCAATTGCTACAGTCAGCCGCGCTTTAAAAGACGATCCGGTGGTTAATAAAAAAACCAGGAAAAGAGTTTTTAAGGCAGCAGAAGAAATGAGTTATCGTTCAAATCATTTTGCCAAAAATCTTAGAAGCCAAAAAACAAATACCATTGGAGTCATAGTAGGAAAGTTAACCAGCCACTTTCAAGCTTCAGTGATTTCCGGCATAGAAAATATAGCCAATAAATACGGTTATAATTTAATCATAAGTCAATCTTCTGAACAATACGTAAAGGAAGTGGAAGCCGCTAACACGATGTTCAGCAGCCGGGTAGATGGTCTGCTGGTTTCACTGGCATTTGACACAACTAACCTGGATCATTTTGAATCATTTTTCAAAAAAAATATACCAGTTATTTTTTTTGATCGCACAAGGACACATGCTAAAAGCATCAGCATTTTAATTGATAACGTGGAAGCGGCCTACAGCGCCACAAATCACCTTATACAACAAGGCTGCAAACGAATAATACATATCACTGCGCCTTCAAGGCAAAATGTTTACACAGACCGTTTAAGGGGATACAGACAAGCATTGGAAGAACACAAGATTGCCTTCAATAAAAACAATGTGATCATTGGGAATTTAGGTTTTTCGGACGGAGCCGAGGCAGCTGCACAAATACTTAAAATGAAGCCGTTGCCGGATGGTGTTTTTGTGGCCAATGATAATTGCGCTGTCGGCTGTATGCTGGCATTAAAAAAAGCCGGCATTAAAATTCCCAAAGACATTGCATTTGTCGGTTTTAATAATGATCCTGTTTCTGAAGTCGTAGAGCCTAATCTTTCCACTATTAATTACTCGGCTTATGAAATGGGCGAAGTGGCTGCGAACAATCTCATTAATCATTTAAACGGAACATCAAACATTGAAACAACCAATACAGTCATTTTAAGATCTGAATTTATTATCCGGGAATCTTCGCAAAAAAACGCGGGATAAATTCTAAATAGAACTCTAATATCTAATCTTTAAAGATTGAAAGCGATATTTACATTCTATAAAAAATAAAGAAAGCAATGGAAAAAAATGAGTCAAAAAAGATTGCCATCGTAACAGGTGGCGCATCCGGGATCGGCTTTGCAATCGCTGAAAAATTTGTGAAAAATAATATTACAACAATCATTATTGGACGTAACCAGGAAAGGCTACATAAAGCAAAAGAAAAGTTGGGAGCGCTTTGTGAAACGATCTCTTTTGACCTGAATCATCTTTCTGAAATTCCCGGTTTAATAAAAAAAATAGAAAAAAAACATTCAAAGATTGATATTCTTGTGAACAATGCAGGCATCAATTTGAAAAAAGATTTCACCGAAGTAACAAACGAAGAATTTCAGGAAATAATGCTTACCAATGTGGGGTCCATTTTTACTATTTCAAGAGAAGTGGTAAAGTCAATGATAAAAAATAAAAAAGGAAGCATCGTCAATATCAGTTCAATGGCATCGCAATATGGATTGCCAAAAGTGATTGCATATAGCGCTTCCAAAGGGGCGATAGAATCCATGACACGGGCTATGGCGGTTGAACTTTCTCCGAAAGGAATACGTGTAAACTGCATCGCACCCGGCTTTATCGCTACCGATATGTCGGCAAAAGCACTGAATAATGATACAGAAAGAAAAAAGAAAGTATTGTCAAGAACGCCGATGGGAGAATTAGGTGCACCCTCTACCATTGGTGACGCCGCATTGTTTTTATCGGGCGCAGAATCTGCCTATATTACTGGAGTTATATTACCGGTGGATGGTGGAAATTCGATTGGGTTTTAGAATAGTAAACAAACGTTTAGCTAAGATTTCTATTTTATTGTTTCAGTACCTTGATTAAAAGATTTATAAATTACCAGACATGAAGAGGATTCTTTTTTTATTCGTTATAATTTTTCTTACTCAAAATTTATTTGCGCAAAATTCTATTTTTGACAAAAATGAAAAGGGTAATTTCCCTATCGTTTTGAATTCAGCAACTACTATCTATACAGATAAAAATGACGATTGGCTGATTCAAAAATCCGCATCACTTTTTGCAACTGATATAGACTCGGTTACTGGTAAAAAACCCGTAATCAGTAATGAACTTCCTTCAAAAGCAAACAATATAATTATTATTGGTTCTATAAAAGGTTCTAAACTGATTCGGCAATTGGTTCAGTCAAAAAAAATAAATGTTGATTCAATCAAAAATAAATGGGAAGCTTATCAAATTCAGGTAATCAAAAATCCTTTTAAGCGAATAGAACAGGCATTGGTAATTACCGGAAGCGATAAAAGAGGAACGGCGTATGGTGTTTTTGAAATTTCAAAACAGATGGGTGTTTCGCCATGGTATTATTGGGCAGATGTTCCGGTAAAAAAGAAAAAAGAAATTTATGTTGCCAAAAATATTTTCGAATCTGAAAGTCCGTCAGTAAAGTATCGTGGCATCTTTATCAATGATGAAGCGCCTGCTTTCTCAGGCTGGACAAAAGAGAAATTTGGCGGTGTTAATCACATGGTATATGAAAAGATTTTTGAGCTTCTATTAAGACTAAAAGCGAATTACCTGTGGCCTGCCATGTGGGGAAATGCATTTAATGATGACGATACCCTCAATCCGATATTAGCGAATAAATATGGAATAGTAATGGGCACATCGCATCATGAACCAATGATGAGAGCGCAGCAGGAATGGAAACGGTATGGAAAAGGCCAATGGAATTATGATACAAATAAACAGGTACTGGATTCGTTTTGGGGAAAAGGAATTGAAAATATGGATCACCATGAAAGCATTGTCACCATTGGAATGCGTGGTGATGGAGATATGCCAATGACCAAGGGAAGCAATATCGCTTTACTGGAAAAGATTGTAGCCGATCAGCGAAAAATAATTGCTGAAGTTACCGGCAAACCAGCATCAGAAACGCCACAGGACTGGGCTTTGTATAAAGAAGTGCAGGACTATTATGACAAAGGAATGCGGGTACCCGACGACGTCACTTTACTATTTAGCGATGATAATTGGGGAAATGTCCGTCGCTTACCTAAGCTTAATGCCAAACCCCGCAGTGGTGGCTATGGAATTTATTATCACTTTGATTATGTGGGGGGACCAAGAAATTATAAGTGGATTAACACGAATAATATCGCAAAAGTATGGGAACAAATGAATCTTGCTTATTCTTACGGAGTTGATAGGATTTGGGTTGTCAATGTGGGCGATTTAAAACCGATGGAATTACCAATTTCGTTTTTCCTGGACTATGCCTGGAATACAAAAAAAACAACAGTTGGTAATATCGGAAATTATTACACTGAATGGGCTTCACAACAATTTGGACAAACCTATGCAAAACAGATTGGAGATATTCTTCAAAAATATTCTCAATATACAGCAAGAAGGAAACCCGAATTATTATCGCCTGAAACGTACAGCCTGACTGATTATAATGAAGCAGACAGGGTTATCAATCAATATCGTCAACTTGTTGCCGAAGCAGAAAAAATAAATACTGATTTACCTGGAGAATATAAAGACGCCTATTTTGAATTAGTGCTTTTTCCTGTGAAAGCTTTTGTGAATTTGAATGAATTATATGTTTCTGTTGCAAAGAATAGACAGCTTGCCTCTGAAAATAATATAGCTGCCAATAAATATGCTGATGAAGCAAAGGAATATTACAAAAAGGATTCAATGCTCTCCTATCAATACAATCATGAATTAGCCAATGGAAAATGGAATCACATGATGGACCAAACGCACATTGGATACACCTACTGGCAACAACCCCCGGTAAATAAAATGCCTGAAGTTAAATACGTACCGGATAATTCAAAAAAAGATGAAAGTGCAAAAGTTGATGTAAGAGACAAAACTTCTGAAAATCTTATTCCCAAAAATGCAAAAGGAAATATTTTTTATGAAAAAAATGGTTACGTATCCATAGAAGCTACGAACTATTCTAAAGCAGTAAACACCAAAAATATTAAATGGAAAATTATTCCGGGTATTGGAAACGACGGTGACGGAATCACTACTTTTCCGGTAACAGCAAAAGAAAAATCATTTACTAGCGGTAGCCCTTACCTGCAATATGAAATATATAGCTATGATACGGGAAAAGTGAAGATTAATACTTATTTTTCACCCACATTAAATTTTGAAAACGATAGTTTGGGTTTGCAATATGCCATTTCAATTGATAATGAAAAACCACAATTTGTTTCTATCAATGATGATGATAAAAACGATAGAATATGGGGGCAATGGGTTTCTAATAATATTATTATCAAAAAGACAGAACATAGAATTTTAACCCCCGGGAAACATGTCATCAAATATTGGATGATAAATCCTGCTGTGGTTTTACAAAAAATAGTCTTAGATTTCGGCGGATTACAACCAAGCTACCTTGGCCCGCAACAAACAATTTTTAAACCTAAAAACGATTAGACATGATCAAAAAACTTCCACTCATTCTTTCTTTTTCTGCAATATTATTTGCAGGTAGTGCAGTTGCACAAACGCCGTCATTAAAAGAAGCATTTAAAAAAGACTTTTTGATAGGCACCGCTATTAATACCTTTCAAATTGAAGGGAAAGACACGGCCGCAGACAGGATAATTAAACAACAGTTTAATGCGGTTACTCCTGAAAATTGCATGAAGGCTGAAATAATACAACCGGGATGGGACACCTATAATTTCGACATGGCTGATAAGCTTGTTGCATTTGCAAAGGAAAATCACATCAAAATAAATGCCCATAATCTTATCTGGCATAGCCAATTGCCGTCATTCATGCATCGTATGCAAAACGCAGACTCTGTAAGACAGTATTTCGTGAACCACATTACAAAAGTGGCAGGACGGTATGATGGAAAAGTATATTCCTGGGATGTGGTAAATGAAGCATTGAATGAAGATGGCACTTTGCGCAAAGATATCTTCCTGGATAAATTGGGCGATGATTATATTGTTGAAGCATTTCGTCTTGCACAAAAAGCCGCTCCTCATACAAAACTTTATTACAACGATTACAACATTGAACAACCAAAGAAAAGAGCCGGTGCTATTGCACTTATAAAAAAGATAAAGGCAGCAGGTGTGCGCATCGATGGTGTAGGAATACAAGGCCATTGGAAATCAGGTGATGTTCCGATGAAAGATATTGAAGAAAGTATAAAAGAATTTTCCGCGTTAGGTGTTGAAGTGATGTTTACGGAGCTTGATTTAAGTGTGTTGCCCAGTCCATGGGATAAGACTACAGCAGATGTGAGTGCTACCGCCCAGGGAAGTGCACAAATGAATCCATATGTAAATGGTTTCCCTGATTCTGCTCAGCAATTACTGGCAAAATCATACGCTGATTTGTTCACTCTTTTTATGAAATATAAAAAAGATATTAGCCGTGTTACTTTTTGGGGTGTGAGTGATGGAGAATCATGGTTGAATGGATTTCCTGTTCGCGGACGCACTAATTACCCTTTATTATTTGACAGAAAGTTTAAACCAAAACCGGCATTTTATAGTGTCCTTGCCACAGCAAAAAAGAAATAAATTCAATTTACCAAAAACAAACATTTATGAGCGCCCAGGATGTAAAATTAGCTGACCAAACAAACGCAACAAGCCCACCCGGTAGTTCACAGAAACTATCCGTCTTTGAAAAGGTTGGATACAGCATGGGAGACCTGGCAGCCAATTTGGTATTTCAAACATTGGTGACTTACCTTGCCTATTTCTACACCGACATTTACGGCCTTAAACCTAAAGATGCATCGATAATAATTCTCACGGTAGGATTGGTAGCGGCATTTGGTTTCAACCCGATTATCGGTGCGCTTGCCGACCGAACCCGCTCCAGGTGGGGGAAGTTTAGGCCATGGATTCTATTTACGTCTGTTCCTCTTGGGGTAATTGCCTTGCTTGCATTCAGCACGCCGCATTTTTCTTATGAAGGAAAAATGATTTACGCAGTGGTTACTTATACTTTATTATTGTTGCTATATGCTGCAAACAATTTGCCCTATTCGGCATTAAGTGGTGTTATTACCGGCGACATGAAAGAAAGAAACAGCTTGTCTTCTTATCGTTTTGTGGCTGTCATGTTTGCTCAATTTTTTGTACAGGTATTTATGCTTTCAATCATTGAAACTGCCGGTGGTGGCGACAAATCGGTGGGTATAGAAAAAGTAATGACATGGCTCGCAATCATCGGAACCGTGATGTTAGTGATTACTTTCTTTTCTACCAGGGAACGCATCGTTCCGAAGCCGGAACAAGAATCAAGTTTAAAAGAAGACCTTTCGGATTTGTTTAAAAACAAACCCTGGATTATCATGCTGGTGCTTACCATATTGGTGTTTATCACACTTGCAATGAAAGGTGGCGGCTATGTTTACTATTTCAAAAATTATGTTGACAAAGAGAGCTTAACCAATTTTATAAATCCTATTACTCATTTTCTTTCCAGCATTGGCCTTAATTTTTTTGGCCAGGATCCTGTTTCTGCGGGCTTTGGTTTATTCAATGCCGGTGGTATTATTTTTATGATTGTTGGTATTATGCTTTCAAAAAGATTAGCAGATAAATATGGCAAAAGGGATGTGTTTGGAATATGTCTTTTCATTTCTACTTTGTTCATATTTGCATTTATTTTTTATCCGCCAAAAGCAGTAGAACTCATTTTTCTTTCACAAATTTTACATGGATTTTTTTACGGCCTTACCATTCCGTTATTGTGGGCAATGATTGCCGATGTTGCCGATTACAGCGAATGGAGAAATAACCGCAGGGCCACAGCAATCATTTTTTCTGCGATGATGGTTGGCTTAAAAGCAGGGCTTAGTATTGGCGAGGCTTTGCTCACATGGATTTTAGGGGCATATAAATATGTGCCCAACAGCACTACGCAATCTGCAGAGGCAGTTCATGGAACGCAAATGCTGGTAAGTGTTTTTCCATCCATTCCATTTTTCATCGGAGCTGCTTTGTTGTTTTTCTATAAAATAAATAAAAAGATGGAAGTGCAAATTGAAAGTGATTTAATAGAAAGAAGAAGTAAATAAAGTTATTCAACAAACCTGCCGGGTTCTAACCTGGCAGGTTTAATAAAAAATATCTCTACATGCCTGAAGAAAGTATCGAGCACATTGATTTTGATGAATTGAATAAGAGAGCCATATCACATCCATTAATAAAAAACATTTACACAGCAGACCCGTCTGCACACGTGTTTAACGGAAAGATATATATCTACCCTTCACATGATGTAGATGCAGGCGATGCGTTTGATGATTTGGGAAGTCATTTCGCGATGGAAGATTATCATATCATCTCAATGGATAAACTTGATAGCGAAGCAAAAGATAATGGATTGGCTTTGCATGTAAAAGATGTACCGTGGGCCGAAAAACAAATGTGGGCGCCTGATGCCAATGAAAAAGACTGTAAATACTTTCTATTTTTCCCGGCAAAAGATTATGCTGGAATTTTTCGCATTGGCGTGGCTATAAGCGATTCACCAACAGGGCCATTCACGCCACAACCAGATGCTATTAAAAAAAGTTTTTCAATAGATCCAGCGGTCTTTAAAGACAGTGACGGCAACTATTACATGTATTTCGGTGGCATCTGGGGCGGGCAATTACAACGCTGGCGCACTGGAACTTTCGATGCCGTTGAACCTGAAAGCCCAACGGCACATTTACCAAACGATAATGAACCTGCGCTTTGTGCGAAGGTGGCAAAGCTCACGGACGATTTATTGGAATTTGCTGAAGATGCAAAAGATTTAATAATCGTTGATGAGAATAACAAACCTTTATTACAAGGCGACACTGAAAGAAGATTTTTTGAAGCCTCATGGATGCACAAATATAATGGCAAATATTATTTTTCTTATTCTACCGGTGATACACATTTTATTTGTTATGCTATTGGCGATAATCCTTACGGGCCCTTTAAATATGCAGGTAAGATTTTAAATCCTGTTGTGGGATGGACATCTCACCATTCCATTGTTGAATTTGAGGACGAATGGTACTTGTTTTATCATGATAGCAGTTTGAGTAAAGGAGTAACGCACTTGCGCAGCATTAAGGTTGCAAAAATTGATTACGATGAAAATGGTTTTATAAAAACGATAGATCCATATAGTGATTTAAAAGCATTGGTTTAAGAACAAACCCCGACAGGCTTTAAAAACCGGTTAGGTTTATAAAAATATTTTATGAAAAAACTCTTCATTACAACAGTCATTGCAGTATTGTTTTTTACCGGCAATGTTTTCAGCCAGGTAAAATATAGCAATCCAATCCTCGAAGGCTTTTACCCCGACCCAAGTATATGCAGAGTTGGCAATGATTATTATCTCGTTAATTCATCTTTTGCATACTTTCCAGGACTTCCAATTTTCCACAGCACTGATTTGGTAAACTGGAAACAAATTGGCAATGCAATGGACAGAAACACACAATTGAAAATTGGCAATGCACAGGTTTCAGGAGGATTGTTTGCTCCAGCAATTCGTTATAACAAGGGTATCTTCTACATCATGTGTACCAATGTAAGTGGCGGCGGTAATTTTATCATCACCGCTAAAAATCCAAAAGGTCCATGGAGCGACCCGATATTCACACCAGCTTTAAACGGAATAGACCCTTCCTTATTCTTTGATGATAATGGTAAAGTGTATATCACTTACAATAGTATTCCGCCGGATGATAAATCTTTATACAACGGACACAGAACCATTCGATTGATTGAATATGATGTCGCCGCACAAAAAACAATTGGTGATAATAAAATAATCGTGAACGGCGGAACAGATTTATCTAAACATCCTGTCTGGATTGAAGGGCCACACCTGTATAAAGTAAATGGTTGGTATTATTTAATGTGTGCAGAAGGCGGCACAAGCGACCAACACTCGGAGGTGATTTTCAGAAGTAAGAATGTAGAAGGCCCTTATGTTTCTTATGAAAATAATCCGATACTCACACAAAGAGAATTAGACCCTGCAAGAAAAAATCCAATTACATCAACGGGCCACGCAGATTTGGTAGAAACACCTAACGGAAAATGGTATGCCGTGTTTCTTGGTTGTCGCCCGTATGAAGGTGATTATTACAACACAGGCAGAGAGACTTTTATGGCACCTGTAGAATGGAAAGATGGATGGCCAGTTATCATTGCAAATCATGAAGAAGTAAAGTATGAATATCCTGTTCCATTTTCATCCACAAAAAAAGTAGATAATAATTTCAACGGCAACTACACATTTAAAGATGATTTCAAAGAAAAGCAACTTAACTATCGATATGTATTTCTCCGCAATCCGACAGAAAATCTTTACAAAATTCAAAATGGCCTTTTAGAATTGCCTTTAAAAGAAAACACGGCTGCAGAAAGTAAAAACCCTGCATTCATCGGTTTCAGGCAGGCTAATTTAAAAGGCTATGCCGCTGTAAGCATGTCATTCAAAGCTGCCGCTGAAAATGAAAAAGCAGGATTGATGATTTTTCAAAATGACAGGTTCTATTATTTTTTATGCAAATCAGTGAAAGATGGTAAACCTGTTCTAGAGTTATATAAATCGGCAGCAGGAAGCAATGAAAAAGAAGAATTACTTGCTTCTGCTGAATTAAAGAGCGACAAAGCTTTGCAGTTAAAAATACAAGCTGATAACGACAAGTATAATTTCTATTATTCTGAAGAAAAAGATAAATGGATTTCATTAAAAGATAATGTTGATGGAAAATTCCTAAGCACAAAAACAGCAGGAGGTTTTGTTGGATGCATGTACACGATGTATGGAACATCCAATGGTGTGACAACAACGAATAAAGCCTTATACGATTGGTTTGAATATAAGGGCGATGATGATATGTATAAAAATTTGAAATAGCATTTTCCGCTGATAGCTAAGATTATCGCTGATTTATTTTACACAATTTGGATAAAATATCCAAAAGCATCAGCAATAGCTGTGGCTGGAAAATTCATGAATCGCAGTAAACAAATAAAAATCACCAAATCTTAATCAACCATGATTAAAAGACTCTTACTTCCGGTTTGTCTCTTTACATCGGTTACCTGTTTTGCACAGGTCGACACCTCAAATCTTCCTTTCTGGAACTATAAGTTAAGTTTTGAACAACGTGTAAACGATTTAGTGAGCCGATTGACTCTTGAAGAAAAAGTGTCGCAGATGATGAATCAGGCCCCGGAAATTAAACGGCTGGGCATTCCGGCTTATGATTGGTGGAACGAAGTATTGCATGGCGTAGCACGAACACCATTTAATACAACAGTTTATCCCCAGGCAATTGCTATGGCCGCCACATGGGATACTGCTGCTTTATTTACAATGGCCGATCAAAGCGCTCTGGAAGGAAGGGCGATTCACAACAAAGCTATTGAGCAGGGCAGAACAAACGAAAGATATTTAGGGCTTACCTACTGGACACCCAACATCAATATTTTTCGCGATCCGCGTTGGGGCCGCGGCCAGGAAACGTATGGTGAAGACCCTTTTCTAACAGGCATGCTAGGCAAGGCTTTTGTAGATGGATTACAGGGCGATGATCCTAAATATTTGAAAGCCGCTGCCTGCGCCAAACACTACGCGGTGCACAGCGGACCAGAACCTTTGCGGCATGTGTTTGATGTAGATCCTTCACCTAATGATCTTTGGAACACATACCTGCCCGCATTCAAAGAGCTTGTCACGAAAGCGCATGTTGCTGGTGTAATGTGTGCATACAATGCATTTAAAAAACAACCTTGTTGTGGCAGCGATGAACTGATGATACAAATACTCCGCAATCAATGGAAGTTTACCGGTTATGTTACCAGCGATTGCTGGGGTATTGAAGATTTCTATAAAAGTCATAAAACACAGCCCAACGCTGAAGCAGCTTCGGTGGATGCGGTGTTTCATGGTACTGATGTAGAGTGTGGTTCCAATGCTTATCTGTCACTGGTACAGGGAGTAAAAGATGGAAAAATAAAAGAACAACAAATCGATACTTCTGTCAAAAGGTTGTTTATGATCCGTATGAGATTGGGTATGTTTGATCCCGTGTCAATTGTTAAATATGCGCAAACACCTTCCTCTGTTTTAGAGAGTCAATCGCATAAAGCACATTCCTTAAAGATGGCAAAGGAATCAATTGTATTACTGAAAAATGCTAATAATACATTACCATTAAGCAAGTCAATTAAAAAAATAGCTGTAATTGGCCCGAATGCAGATAACAGCATTTCTGTGCTGGGTAATTATAACGGTACACCGTCTGCAATTGTTACTGCATTAGATGGTATAAAACAAAAAGTCGGCAGTAACACATTGGTAATGTATGAACAAGCCATCAACTTTACCAATGATACGCTGCTTGCGTATACTAATATAAGCAAACAATATTCTATTGATGGCAAACAAGGTTTTAAAGCGGAGTATTTCCCAACAAAAGATTTAAGCGGGAATGCAATTGTTAGCCATGAAAGCAACATTGACCATTTCTGGCAGGAAGGTTCACAGGTTATTGGCAACATTAAATCGAACAACTTTTCTGCGCGATATACAACAAATTTTACTGCTACTAAGAATGGCGACATAAGCTTTGAAGTAGAAGCCGATGATGGTTATAAATTGGTGATAAATGGTGCTCTGGTTATTGATGCATGGGAAAAGAACCGCTGGGGCGCAAAAAGTTACCAACTCAATATAAAAAAAGATTCCGTTTATAAACTTGTGCTTGAATATTGGCAGGGTGAAGGCAAAGCGAATGTTCGCTTACGTGCAGGCAATGTTGCAAAAACTGATTTTAAAGCGCTCGCAAATAAAGTGAAAGATGCAGATGCTATAGTATTTGTTGGTGGCATATCGCCCCAGCTGGAAGGCGAAGAAATGACGGTGAATTATCCGGGTTTTAAAGGTGGTGATAGAACCTCTATTATGTTGCCGGCAGTTCAAACCGAATTACTGAAAGCGCTACAATCAACAGGTAAGCCGGTTGTATTTGTAATGATGACGGGAAGTGCCATTGCAACACCCTGGGAAAGTAAAAATATTCCTGCCATTGTAAATGCATGGTATGACGGCCAGTCAGCAGGTACAGCTATTGCGGATGTTTTGTTTGGTGATTATAATCCTTCAGGGCGTTTGCCTGTTACATTTTATAAAAGCGATAGTGATTTGCCATCATTCGAAGATTATTCCATGAACAACAGAACGTATCGCTATTTTAAAGGAGCGGCATTATATCCTTTTGGTTATGGGTTAAGCTATACAACATTTAAATATGATAAACTGAAAATTCCAGCTTCGGCAAAAAACAAAACCAACATTCCTGTTAGTGTGCAAGTAACGAACACAGGAAAACGAAAAGGTGATGAAGTGGCGCAGTTGTATATTTCCTATCACGACCAGTCATTCAGGCTGCCCGAAAAATCATTAAAAGGATTTCAACGACTTCAATTAAAACCCGGCGAAACAAAAACTGTACAGTTTGTATTAAATACAGATGAATTAGGTATTGCAAATGATGCAGGAGAAACAGTTTATCCCAAAGGCAAAATGACGATAAGCGTTGGTGGCGGGCAACCTGGCGTTGACATTAAAACTTCAGGCAATGTTTTACAGAAAACAATAACAATCAATTAATGCAATATGAAAAGAGCCTTAATTATATTCATAACGACGATGCTTACATGCACAACATTTGCACAGACGAATGAGGTGGTTGTTGCTGGCTCTCAAACAAAAACATTTACCTCATCAATTGTGAGTGGGCAGGAATATGTGTTGCAGATATCTTTGCCCGCTGGCTATGCCAACACTAATAAAAAATATCCTGTTGTCTATCTCATGGATTCGCAGTGGGATTTTCCTTTGGTAGCTGCTTTATACGGACAGCAATATTACGACGGCTTCGTTCCTGAAATGATTGTAGTTGGAATTACGTGGGGAGGCAATCACCCAAATCCTGACAGTTTAAGAGCGAGAGATTATACGCCCACAACAGAACAACGTCTACCTCAAAGTGGTGGTGCTGATAAATTTCTTTCTGTGATAAAAAATGAAGTATTTCCTATCATTGAAAAAGATTATCGTGTCGATAACAACGCCAAAACATTAATCGGTTGTTCGCTTGGTGGATTGTTTACCATGTACGCTTTGTTTACACACCCGCAAATGTTCAATCGCTATGTTGCAGCGAGCCCTGCTTTCACGTGGGATAACCAAATTCTATATAAGTATGAAGAACAATATCACGCAAACAAAACTAATCCTCCTGCAAAATTATTTATGTGTGTAGGAGGCGTTGAAACGAGCGTTCCTGATTATGAAAAACTTGCTTCATTTTTAAATGACAGACATTATTCCAATTTAGAAATTGAGAGTAAAGTATTAGAAAACACTGGCCATTCAGGAACAAAAGGCATTGGTTACGAAAAAGGTCTACAGTTTATTTTTAAGCGCCCTTCCTTAAAATTATCGTCACAAATTCTTGAACAATATAACGGTACTTATAAATTAGATAATGGGCAAATAATAAATCTGACTTCAAAAAACGGAACGCTCTCAATTGCTGCACGCAATGAAAAACATCCGCTACAAGCTGCCTCTGAAACTGATTTTTATCTTACCTCATCATTCTTCAAAATGAATTTTATAAAAGATGAAAAAGGAACTGTTTCAGGGTTTCAATTAAACCGTTATGGTTCCAGTGAATTGGCAAAAAAGACTAAATAAATAAACAATGATACGCACTAAAAAATTAATTACAATTTGCATTTGCCTGCTAATAATACCCAGTGCAAATGCGCAGGTAAAACTCCCTCAAATCATCAGGGACAGCATGATATTGCAACGCGATGCTAAAATTAATATCTGGGGTTGGGCATCAAAGGATGAAAAAGTAAGCGTGAAATTCAATGGTAAAACTTACAAAACAAAAACCGGCAATGATGGCAAATGGAAAGTCCAATTATCGCCGATGAAAGCCGGGGGTCCATACACCATGGATGTTTCAGGAAAGAACAAAATAAGCCTTCATGATATTTTGATTGGCGATTTATGGTTATGCGCCGGGCAATCAAATATGGAACATCAAATGAAACTTCACAGTGTTTATTACCCGGAAGAAGTAGCGAATGCCAATTATCCGGAAATAAGGCAATTCAAAATTCCAAACGTAACTAATTTAGATGGTCCGCAACAGGACTTACCGGGCGGTGTATGGAAGTGGGCCAACCCAACCGACGTAAAAGAATTTTCCGCCATAGCTTATTTCTTCGCGGAAGCTTTGTATCAAAAATACCATGTACCGATTGGTATTATCAATTCAAGTTGGGGCGGGGTTCCCATCGAATCAATGATGAGTGAAGAAAGTTTCAAATCATTTCCCGACATTCTTAAAACAATAGAAAAAAATAAAGATACTGCTTCTGTGAATGGTGCCAATAGAAGAACTTTCGGAAATGGCCAAAAAATGAAACGACCCGAAGACATTGGTCTTACTCAAAAATGGTTTTCGCCTTCTTATCAACCAAAAGAATGGCACAGGATTGCGATTCCCGGCTTTTGGTCAGACGAGGGCGCAAAAAATTTGAATGGTGTTGTTTGGTACCGCAGAGAAATTGATGTGCCTGCTTCAATGACTAATGTACCTGCAAAGGTTTTTCTCGGTCGAATTGTAGATGCAGATGAATTATACATTAATGGGGTTAAAGTTGGTTCTACCGGTTATATGTACCCGCAAAGGAGATACCCTGTTCCGGATGGTGTTTTAAAGCCCGGTAAAAATTTATTTGTAGTTCGCGTTACCAATAACTTTGGAAAAGGTGGATTTGTTCCTGATAAACCTTATGAACTTATTACAGCTAATGATACTGTAGACTTAACCGGTTATTGGCAATATAAAGTTGGTTTATTAAATGAGCCTCATCGCGGTTTTGGAGGATTTGGTGGAGGTGGAATTTCCTTGCAAAATCAGCCCACCGCTTTGTACAATTCAATGATAGCTCCGCTAGTCAATTATACTATCAAGGGTTTTGTTTGGTACCAGGGCGAAAGCAATACCGGCAAGCCGGATGAATATGCAAAGCTGCAACCGGCAATGATTACTGATTGGCGCAACAGATGGAATGAAGGTGATTTGCCTTTTCTGTTTGTGCAGCTTCCCGGTTTTGGAGATTACAATTATCTTCCTTCAGAAAGTCAGTGGGCAACATTCAGGGAAGCACAGGCGAAATCATTGTCATTACCAAATACAGGAATGGCTGTGGCTATTGATATTGGTGAATGGAATGACATTCATCCCGATAGAAAAAAACCTGTTGGTAACCGTTTGGCCCTCGCTGCTGAAAAAATTGCTTATGGTGAAAATATCGTTTACTCCGGTCCGTTATATCAGTCTTCAAAAATAGAAGGCGATAAAATTATTATTTCCTTCACACATACCGGTACGGGCTTAAGCACCAATGATGGCGAAGCGCCTGCTGAATTTGCGATTGCCGGAGAAGACAAGAGATTTGTTTGGGCAACTGCAAAAATAGAAGGCGATAAAATAATCGTATCAAATGAAGAAGTGCCCAATCCAAAGTATGTGCGTTATGCCTGGGCAGACGACCCCGTTAATCCAAACCTTATTAACAAAGAAGATTTACCGGCAGCTCCGTTTAGAACAGACGAATAAAAATTTACTTACATAAAAAAGTGAACAATGAATATGAAAATAAAAATTGGGGTTATTTGTGCTTTTACTGTTGCATCTCTGTTCATATGCTCTTGCAAAAAAACCAGCGATACACCAGGAACCACACAACCTCCGCCAACCAATCCACCACCTATTTCTGACACATCAGGTACATTAAAAGATGCGGCTGATTTCGATATTGGCATTGCCGTAGATTATTCGCCGTTTCTGAATAACAGTGCATACCTGGCTGTGGTAGCACGCGAAGCAGACAACGTAACGTTTGGTTACAACATGAAGAATGGTGCCATTGTAAAAGATGATGGCTCTTTCGATTTTTCGAATGCCGATGCCATGTTGAATGTTGCGACGAGCGCAGGACTAAAAGTATACGGACACACATTGGTATGGCACGAAAATCAAAATGCCACCTATTTAAATTCTTTAACTGCAGGTGCGCCTGATCCATCTGCGCCTAACATTCTTCTTAGCGGTGGTTTCGAGACAAATTCAGCAGGAAGTTTTTCAAATTGGTCAGTGTATAACACTAACGGCGCGACAGTTTCAACAGGCAGTGGAGCAAGTGAAATACATTCAGGAACAGCTTCATTAAAAATTGTAAATCCTAATAATTTCCCGTCCGATCAATGGAAAGTGCAAATAGCAAGCGACCTTTTCAATACCACCGTTAATACGCCATACAAAGTTTCATTCTGGATAAAATCATTATCAGGAGCAGGTTCTGAAAGACTCTCCACGCTACCAACCGCTCAGTATCAATCTGACATTGCCACAACATCAGACTGGAAACAAATCACATGGACCTTCCAGGCAAAAGATCCACAGACAAGAATTTTATTTGACATGGGTGGCGTAGCCAACACTTATTTTATTGATGACGTAACAGTTAGCGATGCCACTCCGGTTGCACCCATTGACGGCTCAAAAGTGGCGATAGCAATTGATTCCGCGTTAAGCAGATTTATCAGAGCTACAGTAACGCATTACGCAGGAAAAGTAAAAGCGTGGGATGTAGTAAATGAATCAATGGCTGATGGTGCAAGTGGATTGCGAACAAGCGCCAACACCGCGGCTTCAAATGCCACAGACCGTTTTTTCTGGTCAGATTATTTAGGCAGAGATTATGCACTGAAAGCTTTTCAATATGCAAAGGCTGCCGACCCCAATGCATTGCTTTTTATCAATGATTATAACCTGGAATATAATAGTGCCAAGTTGGATTCATTGATTAACTACGTAGCAGAATTAAAAAGCAAAGGGGCGCAAATCGATGGCATTGGCACACAGATGCACATCAGCATTAATACTTCCAAAAGTGGTATCGACGATATGTTTCAAAAACTGGCAGCAACAGGTTTGAAAATACGTGTTTCAGAACTTGATGTCAGAATCAATCCGAATAATACTGCGGGGTTTACGCCTACGCCGGCTTTGTTCGCTTCGCAGGCAGATATGTATAAATATGTTGTACAATCTTTTCTAAAGTACGTGCCTGCACCACAACGTTTTGGCATAACTATTTGGGGCGTGAATGATGGCGACAGTTGGATTATAACCAGTATAAAACAGGCTGACAATCCTTTACTCTTTGATGATAATTTTAGTAAAAAACCTGCCTTTTACAGTTTCTTATTGGGGCTGAAAGGAAAATAAATTTTAAAGCCATATAAAAATCAGCAAATGAAAAAACTTTTCTTTCTCTTAATTGCAATAGCAGTTGCGGATGCAACACTTGCGCAAGACACATTAGTAAATGGTGTTTCCTATCCGAAGCCCGTAAACTTTACCGCGCAGCAAAATCAGGAGAACATGATGAAGCAGTTGGGTATCAAATCCCTTCGGCCAGGGCCTGACGGCAACGAATCAGCACCCAATCATGCAAATTATGATACGGCTAAAGCAGACCCTTGCCCGCAGTTGCCGGATATTCTTACAACAAACAATGGTAAAAAAGTAACTACGCCTGAAATGTGGTGGAAAATCCGCCGTCCCGAAATTGTGGAAGACTATGAACGTGAGGTATACGGAAGAATTCCGCAGCATGTTCCCAAGGTGACCTGGACTGTAAAAGTAACCGACCATGAATTTATTTTGCGCGGATTTATACCGGTGATTGCAAAGGAAATTGTTGGCCATGTTGATAACAATGCTTACCCATTAATTAATGTTGATATTAAAATGATGCTGGTAGTTCCTGCAAATGTAAAAGGCCCTGTCCCTGTGCTAATGATGTTGGGCCAGCCATCATTTCCTTCACCTGCTCAGCCTTCCAATGATGACATGCAAACATTGAATGATGCCTTCAAAGAGATGATGGCAAAAAACAATCCTGCCGTAAAAGAAATTTTTGATAAATACCCTGCTTATTTACCTGTTACAAAATCAAGCGTTAATTTCTTTGCACCGCAGACGGGTGATGCATCGCCCACAGAGCAATTGCTGGCAGCAGGTTGGGGATATTGTACCCTTGACCCTAACAGCATACAAGCTGATAATGGTGATGGATTAACCAAAGGCATTATTGGTTTGGTGAATAAAGGCCAGCCACGCAAACCGGATGATTGGGGTGCACTAAGAGCATGGAGTTGGGGCGCTGCCCGTGCATTAGATTATTTGGAAACTGATAAATCGGTAGATGCAAAAAAAGTGGGTATTGAAGGTGTTTCAAGATATGGAAAAGCAGCGTTGGTAACGCTCGCTTTCGAACCACGGTTTGCTACAGCATTGGTTGGATCACCTGGTAAAGGAGGGGCAACATTATTACGACGCAACTTTGGCGAAGCCGTTGAAAGCCTCACCGGAGGAGAGTCCTATTGGATGGCGGGTAACTTTTTAAAGTATGGAGCTGAAGAATCAAAATTTGGAAGAAAGACTGGATGCGACTTGCCCGTTGACTCACACGAGCTAATTGCATTGTGCGCACCGCGGCCGATGTTTTTGAGTTATGGAATTCCTGCAAGAGGCGATGCCAACTGGCTTGACCATCGTGGCAGTTACCAAGCAATAGTTGCCGCTGGTGTAGTTTACAAATTGTTAGGTGCAAAAGATTTGGGTGTTGGTAATGATTATATAAAAGAGCACATGCCTCCTGTCAATGAAGGTTTGCTTGATGGACAACTTGCGTGGAGGCAACACGATGGCGGGCATACCGATGTACCCAATTTTAAATATTTCATTCCGTGGGCAAGTAAAAATCTGGATTATGAAAAAAAATCTAAATAAAGAATTACCAATAAAGAAATTATGAAATTCCATTTCAGCGTGATAAAAACTTTTGTCGTTTTATCAGTATTCTTCGTAGCTACCGGTAAGGTAAATGCGCAAACCTCAACAACATGGAATGGCAAATCCTGCGCTGTTGTGCTTACCTATGACGACGGATTGAATATTGACTTAAGCAATGTTATTCCCGCATTGGATTCTCTCGGATTGAAAGGAACTTTTTACATCTCCGATTATTTTTATGGGTTAAATGCGCAGATAGATGGATGGAGAAAAGCAGCTGCCGAAGGCCACGAACTGGCCAACCATACTATTTGGCATCCCTGCGACGGAAGCCTTCCGGGAAGATCTTTTGTAAAGCCTGATTATGACCTTACCAATTATGATGTGACGAGAATGGATAATGAAATACTTGCTATGAATAATATTTTAAAAGCCATTGATGGAAAAGATGAAAGAACGTTCGCATATCCGTGTGGTGATATGAAAATTCATGACTCGACGTACCTTAACTATATGAAATATAAGTTCATCGCTGCCCGGGGCATCAGCCCCGAAATGTTGCCAATAGACAAAGTCAATTTGAATAATGTGGGATGCTACATGGAGAATGGAGCATCTGCCGATGAAATGATAGCATTGGTAAAAAAAGCAATGCAAACGCACACGCTATTGGTTTTTCTTTTTCACGGAGTAGGAGGCGAACATAACATTAATGTTTCGTTGGCAGCACACAGCGGATTACTACATTATTTGAAACAAACCGGAAAAAATATTTGGATAGCTCCAATGATAGATGTTACGAAGTTTATTAAATCAAAACAATAGGAATTTGTTGGTTTACTGTTCTTATCAATCATACAAAAGAATAAATAGGTAATATACTGAAAATTTGATAATCTGCTATCTCTTTGAAGTGTATTATAGGTTCGTCTTTCCAGCACCCATTTACGAAACCAAACAAAGAGATTTTGCGTCCGCCGTGCTGGATGATTGCGGGTGAACATGACACCACATTGTTTACATTTAAATCTTCGTTTACCGGCTCGCTTACCCGCCCAATTATTGATAAATTACCACACCCGGCAGCGTTTTTTTTAGCTTTTCATAATGCAAAAAAAAGTTTAGTGAAACAGGGTTCACTAAACTTTTTTCAAACTCGTATCCCCAACAATCATAGATGATTTTAACAACCATTTTTCAGTATTATACCAAAAAATAAGCAGCCTTAGTGATCTTTTATTTTTTTGAGTTCTTCTAATGTCCATGGTTTATCCCCCCTTTCTTTCATTTCTTCCCGTATTTTTCTTACTTCATAGAATTTGATAACAGGAGAGGTAGTGTCGCCTTTGGACTTGTTGCCAAATTCGAACCGGGCATAACTCAATACATCCGCAATCCAGCCATCCCAGTTTGCTGCCATTGAGGGCATCTCAGCAGGATATGTTTTACCTTCTACGGGTCCGGTTAATCCACCCAACAAAATCCTCATTGCTGTATATTTTTGGGAGAGTTGCAACGGACTAGCACCCACTAGTGGGGGAGCGGCCATGGTGCCGCTGCCAATTGCTATTCCTTTACCATCTGCACCATGGCAATTAGAACATAGCGATCTAAAAGTTGTTGCTCCACGCAGTATTGTATTTTTATCTCTTTGAGGCATATCGCCAAGCCTGGCAGAAAGGTCTATTACCATTTGATTTTTATCAAGCGCATCTTTTGTAGCCACCATCATTTTATTATCGGTATTATCTCCTACTATTTTCTTAACTATCGCAATAGCCTTATCCGATTTACTTTGGTTCATTGACAACAATACCTGCACACGAACATCATAGCTTGGATCATCTTGAAGTTTCGCAACTTCATCAATCATCTGATCATCATTTTTCTTCAGGTATGCTTCACTGATCCATACGGCGGTTTTTCTTACTTGCGGATTAGGATCATTCAAAGCATGAATAAGAGTCTCTTTATCAATTGAATTCAGTCCTTCCAATGTCCATAAAGCATGTATGCGTGCCAGGTGGCTGGTATCATTTCCCGAAACGCTCTTTTGCCCTGTGGCAATGGATTTTAAGGCAGGAACCACTGACTGGTCGCCGCGAGTAATAATCAGTTTCTGTGCATTATCACGCCACCAGCCATTAGGATGCCCCAGGTATTTCAAAAGATTTGCACTTGATTCGTTCAGCAGATTAGGTTTCGGGCCTCTTTCAATTCCATCATAAACAACCCTGTAAATGCGGCCACGTCCAATATTTTTAGCCAGCCCGAGACTATCTATTTTATTTCGAAGAAAAGATCCAGGTCTTGTCCAGTTACCTTGTTGAATAATTCCGTGATACATATCCACAATATATAAATCACCATCCGGCCCGGTAGCACTATTCACAGGGCGAAAATTCATGTCGGAAGATGAAATAAATTCTGAACTGTCATAAGCATTTTTCATAAAAGTTTCTCCCTTTACATCATATACTTTAGCTCTTCTTACTATCCTTCCAACAGGCTCGCAAACGATATAGTCTCCTACAAAATCTTTTGGCAATCCATCACCTCTATAAATAGACTGGCCGCTGCAACCTGTAAAATGATTTAGCGTATTGTCTGGACGTAACCTGGGATTTCCGCCCTGAACATCAGGAGTAGCGATAATCGGCCAAACCGCGTCAAAACCCGGGGCCAACTGGTCGGGTAAGTCAAGTCTTCCATAAGCCGGATTGATTTGAAAACCCAACGCAGGCGTTTCTCCACCAGCGCTGGAGAAAAATAAACGTCCATAATTATCGTGGGTTAATCCCCACTGACCTTGTCCCCCACTGGCAAGACTATCCACCTGCAAGGTATCCTTGGTGTAGCGGAAACGAACTGGTTCATAAGTCATATACATCCAGTTGTCCAGGTTCCAGTCAAGCCCACTTCGCTGGTGTTCCATATTCTGATCACTGGGAACATACTTATCATCACTATAAACTATTTTCTTTTGATCGGCCTTACCATCACCATTGGTATCAGTATAGCTTGTTATCGTAATTGAATTGGTTTCATTTACAAGCAACGAGTTCCCTACACTTTGCATCATCCTTGGCAATAAAAGACTATCAATGAATACCGTGCTCTTATCCATTTTGCCATCATTATTAGTATCTTCCAGCAGCATGATCCGGCTCCAGGGAAGTCGTTCGCCGGTAGCATCGGCATCTTTCATATAAGTAAGCATTTCCGCCACATACATTCTTCCATTACCATCCCACGTAATGGCTACCGGTTCTTGAATCATAGGTTCGCTGGCGACTAATTCCATGTGATATCCTTTAGGAAGATACATGGTTTTAAGGCTTTCTTCCGGAGATAAATAGGCGGAACTCGGATGTGGATTAAAAACCGGCTTTTGATCATTATCATGGCTGGTACATGTAAAACCAATTATTGCCAGCATCATCAGGGCAATAACCTGTAATTTAATTTTCATATTGATTTTTAATTGAGCGTTGCAGTTGTTATTTTGTTTTAATCTACTTTTAATTTACCATATTTCTTTGTCCCCATAGCATACTCTATCCCGCCAAGGATATGTCCCAGATAAAGAGGATCTACATAAGATTCGTCAGTATGGCCCAATTCTGTATAAAATGCCCGGCCGCCGTCATATTCATGATACCAGGCCATTGGATGGTTCCCCATCGGTTTAATCCTTCCAAGATTGTAGCTTTTTTCATCAATAGCGATCAGTACATGAAGATCATTTGCCATCCATTTAAAACTATACCATTCATCTTTACGTATCCACGGATTGGGCAAATTTTTGGTAGCAATATTGTTCTGATCTACAATGTTTAATGTGGCAGTCTGTGGGAAAGGATGGCCTCCAAAATAAGCACCCGAAAGGTTACCATACCATTGCCAGTTATATTCACAATCCGTAGCGGCATGGATACCCACATAGCCACCTCCCGCTTCAATATATTTTTTGAATGCCTCTTGTTGTTCTTCATTTAATACTTCGCCCGTTGTACTTAAAAATATGATGGCTTTATATTGTTTCAGATTTTTATCATTAAATTTTTCAGCATTGATGGTTGTATCTACATCAAAATTATTTTCAGCACCCAATTTTTGGATTGCCACGATACCATTAGCGATGGATTCATGATGATAGCCGGCAGTTTTGGAAAATACAAGAACCTTGGGTTTTGGTTTTGAAAAAGCGGAGCCTACAAAAAAGAACAATAAAGCAATAATTGTTAGCGATACTGAAATATTACGAAAGCCTTTGTTTGTTGTTTTATTTGTCATTGTTTATTATTTACTAATTAATGTGTTATTTTCTAAGAAACAAATATACCGTTTAAGAAACAAACAAGGAACTATAGTACATAGCTATACATTAATGGTACTATTTTCTTTTTAATTGGCAAATTATTCATATAAACGGGAAGACGATTAAAAGTTACATAACGGTGGAAGAAAGAAATTTATCAAACAAACGACAGACATAGACTTGAACGCAATAAATATTAAGAGTTAGTAAACAAAGAAAAATGGCAAATTCGTGCTTTTGCAACTTCAGTTATTTCCTAATTTGGTTGTCAATTTTTCTTTCAAAACGCTATGCTATTTTATTTCCTTAAGCTGAAGATTCCGGAAGGCAACTCTCATAATAAAGCCGTCATGCTTTTGCGAACCAATCAGGCCTGATTCTTTACGGTTAGCAGTATGGCTTTCGCTGCAAACTGCAACAGCCATGGGTAATGTGAAATTTTATGCTGAACTTGTGCCGCAAACAAACTCATCACCTGAACTTGATATTTTGCCAGGAAGACTCGAAAGAAAGTTACAAAAGATTTACTTTCATGGAATAATAAAACTATCACCAAATACTTTCTAAAAAATGAAAATTTACAACACCAAACAAGGAATTATTATTGAAAAAGAAAACAAATTTTATTTATCAAAAGACAATTGGGATTTGTTTATCAATGATGAAAATCTTATTCAAAAAATAGAAAAGATTATTCAATCATCAAATGAATTTGCGAATGCAAATAAAATTATTGAAAAAGAAATTTTAGCGCCTGTTGGGAACCAGGAACTGTGGGCCTGCGGTGTTACTTACCTGCGTAGCAAAGAAGGAAGACAGGAAGAAAGTAAAGGATCCAGAGGAGGAGATTTTTATGCAAAAGTTTATGAAGCAGAACGACCGGAAGTTTTTTTTAAATCAACATCTCACCGAATAGTCGGTCACAATGGCAATGTGCGCATACGCAAAGATTCCACGTGGGACGTTCCTGAGCCCGAATTAACTTTGGTTGTTACTTCATCCGGGAAGATAATTGGCTATACCGTTGGCAATGATATGAGCAGCCGAAGCATTGAAGGTGAAAATCCTTTATATCTGCCGCAGGCAAAAACTTATGATGGCTGCGCTTCTGTAGGTCCGTGCATTTATGTAACACAAAAACCTCTTGATAAGGGTACAAAAATTTATCTTGAAATCAATAGAAACAATTCAAAAGTTTTTGAAGGAAATATTGGAATCGATCAAATGAAAAGGACGCCGGAAGAATTGGTGTCCTTTGTTTTTCGTGAATGTTCTTTTCCAAATGGCTGCCTGGTAATGACGGGAACAGGTATTGTGCCGGGTAATGATTTTACTTTAAAATCTGGTGACGAAATAAAAATTTCTATTGATGGTATTGGGACATTAATAAACAATGTCAGTATATAAAAAATCACATACCGAACTCATGTTATTTATTTCAAACAACGATCGATGAGCGCACAGGATGTAACATAGGCGAACCATCAAACGCAACAAAATTAAAAAGCTATGGGTTTGAAATCCTTAGTTTTTTTTCAGAAACGCCTCAGGCTATCGAACCTTTAAAGCTTTTTTTCTCCCCGGCACGGAGTTTCGCTTATCAAACTGGAACGGTAATAAAAATTAAAACACAATGAAGACAAACACTTTTAAAACCAGGTGGATTCCGGCTGTTATTTTATTGGGATTAGTTGCTCCGTTTATTATTTCTTTCATAAAAAAAGCGGATGAAGAAACACCCGGAGTGGCAATTTTGCTAGTGGATACCGACCGTGGAATGGGGGAAATCAGCAAAAATATTTACGGTCAGTTTCTTGAACACATCAACCACTCGGTAGTTGACGGATTGTATGCGGAACAGGTTCGCGGGCAAGGTTTTGAAGGGCAGGATTTTAATAATTACTGGAAATCATTTGCTGAAAGTGGAAATGTGCGTGTCGAAAATATGAATTTCAAAAACGGTCAAAAAAGTATACGCATTGAAGTGAATAACGGAACTGCTGGTATTCGGCAGAGTAGGTTTTATCTTGAAAGCGGGTACGAATACAACGGTTCGGTCTGGTTGAAACCCACACAAAACTCAATTTCTGTTTCATTACAAATAAAAGACGACGAAGGGAATGCCATGGCAAAAAAAGTATTAAAAACCTCAGGCAATAACTGGCAGGAAGTACCGTACTCTTTTACAGTTGACAAAACCGACACAATGGCTTCCATCGAAATTTCAGCAACAGGTAGTGGTGTTGTTTTGGTGGATTTTATCTCATTGATGCGTGCAGATGTTCGCAAAAATGGAATGTTGCGCCCTGATTTATTTAATGCACTCGATGATTTGAAACCTGGTTTTATTCGCTGGCCGGGAGGCTCATTTGCTTCCATTTATAAATGGAAAGACGGGATTGGCCCGCAGGTTTCCAGAAAGTACCATCCCAATGAGATTTGGGGAGGCTACTCTGATTATTACGGATTTGGCACCGAAGAATTTATGACGCTTTGCAAAAAGCTGAAAACTGATCCATTAATTGTTTTACCTGCTACAACAACAGATCCTGACTCGGTAAAATATGCCCTCGACTGGGTACATTACCTGCTCGATCCAGCTATTACGGAATGGGGCAAAAAGCGCGCGGCCAACGGACATCCCAAACCGTATAAAGTTCCTTACATCCAAATCGACAATGAACCAATGAATCATGGACTTTCACCCGAACAGTATGCTGAAATTGTGAATGTTTACGGGAGCAGGATACGCAAAATTGCGCCCGATGTTAAAATTGTTGCCTGCGGACAAAAACGTTCAAACGACATGAACTGGAGCGAAAAACTCATTGATATTGCTGGCGATAATTTCGATATCCTGGGTTGCCATAATTATGAATATGAAAATGACAAGTATAATACCGGTGTCAGAAGAATTGAAGACTATCTTGTTAAGCTGAGAAATTACATCTTAAGATCTAATCATCCCGATATAAAAATCGCAGTTCTTGAATGGAACCTTGCCCGAACTTACGACTGGCGGGCGGGAATGCATGCTGCCGGAAGTTTAATCAGCTATGAGAAACTAAGTCCCGAACTGGAATTCAGCTGTCCTGCGCTGCTGATGCGGAATACCAGCGACGATCCAACCTGGACAGCCTGGATTTATCATAATCATGTTTCCTGGTTCCCCGGTTGCGGTTATGTGGTTGAAAAACTGTTCCGCGAACATTACGCTGAAATACAATATGCAAATACTTCCGGCACTTTTCGTGACGTTGAAGATCCGTTTAAGAATTTTATAGATGATATTTCGCAGTTTAAACCAGAGGACTGGCGGCCCGGAACAGTTGATGCCATTGCAACAGGAAGCGCCAACGGTAAAAAAATTGTTATAAAAGCAGTGAATTATGAAGGCATTAAAAACACATTGATCACAAGAATCCAGGGCTCTCGTGTGCCTAAAAATGCAACGGTTAAAATTTATACTATTCAAGCTGACAAAAATGAAAAAGCATCGTTGGAAGAACCAGATAAAATTAAACCAGTGGAATCGACTTTACCATATACAAAAGATATGAAAATTGAATTGGCACCTTATTCGGTTGTGGTTCTGGAAATCGATGCTAACTAGATTGATTTTTAATAGTAAATTGAAAACCTCATAACCTAACACTAACGCACAACATCGCTTCCATTAGTTGGGCTCAAAAGTATAAGCCACTAATTTTTTATTCGCTGTTGGGCTGTAGTTCCGGGCTGAGTGTGTCACGAATGAAAGGATAAATAATTCTTTTCAATGCTTTATAAAAGATGAGGGAAGACCCCTCATTTACACCTTTCGGAAGGAGTAAATAAACCACTTCATGGTGCTGTAATTAAAAGTTATGG
>DATCFI010000109.1:0-2547 GCA_036509585.1 Hanamia sp.
ACCTTGGTTTATCTGCTGAAACTTTAAGCAGGGTAAGAAGCCAATCCACAAAAAAATAATTGATTTCTATTAACTACTCTTGACAAAAGTCATGAGTTTTTTCCTTCAAATGTCATTTGAGCTGGGCTCTTTATGCCTGCATCTTTGCATCAGTAAAAAATCAAAAAATTGATTTTTAAAAACAATTATTTTAACAAGTAAAATCAAAAAATGAAAAAGATTTTAATGAGTGCCATTGCGATTTCCGTAATGGCAGGAGCGACATCCAAAGTGATGGCTCAGGAAGGGTTCAGTTTGAATTTAAAAGCAACTCCCCTGTTTAGTTTTTTACAGAACAGCAATGATAACAATAACAGTGCTGTTAAAAAGAAGGCAACCATTAATGCCAATTTTGGCTTAGGCACCAGCTACAATTTTTCGGATAATGCTGGAGTCGGCCTGGACGTATTGTATGCTCTTCAAGGACAGAAAACCGAAGTCGCAGGATTGGAAAGCAACCAAAAGCTTGAGTATTTAAAGATACCGGTGTATTTTTCCTATAATACCGGTGCTTCGAAAGTTGTTTCTTTTTATGGGAAGATAGGCCCCCAGGTCAGTTTCCTGACCAATGCGAAAATAAACGTCGGCAAAAATGATGACTTTATTAAAAATAAAGACAAGTTCGAAGACGTGGTCTTCGGCGGAATGGCAATTGCTGGAGTTCAGTTTAAACTCAGTCAGGACATCTATTTACAAACCGGATTGTATTTTGACTATGACTTTACCAATGCCGAGGATAAAGATTACCCGGGGTTTACTGCCGGCAGAGTAAACACTTACAACATGAATGCAGGTCTGCAGGTAGAATTGAAATATAGTTTCTAGTTTGGGTAAGAAGCAGGAGAGGGTCGTCCATATTTATAATGAGGCGGCCCTTTTTATTGGATATTTTGTCCAGCTTCGTCTCAATGACAATTTCTATAACCTTACGTTGAAGTTTAGAATATCCCACTTCATAAAAATATCAGGAGAACCTGTTTTAGTACGCGGATTTTAAAATGCCCAAAACTCGCTAGATTAACGGATAGAACTATTTACAACTAAACATAGCTATTTTATCCGTTTACAACTGCCAACCAAGACTCTGAATTGATTGAATCGGTTTGCAACATAGTTCCCGCCTTCAATGATTTTGTAAATGAATCACTAAAAAAAATACGGTGGTTTTGCAGAAGCGTATCCATGTCAACATATCTCTAACTGCTGAAGAAAAATATAGTGACTTTATTTCAAAATATCCTTCCATCAGCAATCGTGTACCACTGCAAATGATTGCATCCTACCTTGGTTTATCTGCTGAAACTTTAAGCAGGGTAAGAAGCCAATCCACAAAAAAATAATTTGATTTTTAATGATTGCTCTTGACAAATGTCAAGGGTTTTTTCCTGCAAATGTCATTGGGGAAGGGCACGTTATGCCCGCATCTTTGCATCATTAAATAATCATAAAACAATAAAAAAATGGAAACAACGAAATGGTTACTCGACCCGGCACACAGTGAATTGACTTTCAAAATCAAACATCTTATGATCAGCAACGTTTCCGGTGCGTTCAAAAATTTTAGCGCAAAGGCGACAACAGAAGGAACGGATTTCAGTAAGGCGAATATTAATCTCACAGCCGAAATGAATTCTATTTCTACCAATAATGAACAACGGGATGCCCACCTGCGCAATTCAGATTTTTTTGAAGTGGAAAAATTCCCTCAACTAAAGTTTACATCTACCCGAATTGAGCAAACAGACGACGAATCCTTCAACCTGTATGGCAATCTAACCATGAAAGGCGTTACAAAACCGGTAAAGTTCACTATGGAGTTTAATGGAATAATGAAGGATCCATACGGACAAGAAAAAGCAGGTTTCCTGGTTAGCGGAAAAATTAAACGCGGCGATTGGGGGATCAATCTAAATGTCCCACTGGAAACCGGCGGATTGATGCTCGGAGAAGAGGTAAGGATTCAAAGCGAGGTACAATTTATAAGACAGGAAATCAATGTGCCGGTAGAAGTATAGAATCCGCAATTGGAAACTTGAAGGAGTGAATTACAACTTAAAAAAGTAAGGAAGTAACTAAATGAATAAACAACAATAATTAAATAATACAAAATGAAAAAGACAATAGGAATTATCGGAGCTGGCAATATAGGTAAAACAATTGCTGCACACTTGCTGAAAAACGGCTACGCTGTTAACATCAGTAACAGCAAACTGCCTGAGTCATTAAAGGAAACAGTTGCGCTATTAGGAAAAGGAACCACAGCGGTTACTGCTGCTGAAGCCGCCAAAGCAGACATTGTAATTTTAGCCATTCCCTGGCTTCAGGCCAAAACATTAACCAACCTTACCGATTGGAAAAACAAAATCGTAATTGACGCTTCCAATCATTACATAAGTCCGGATTTTAAAATGGCAGATTTGGGAAACCGTGCTTCAAGCGAAATAGTACAGGAGCATCTTCCGGGCTCACGTGTGGTAAAGGCTTTCAACACGCTTTACTTTAAAATAT
>DATCFI010000110.1:0-45406 GCA_036509585.1 Hanamia sp.
TCCCTGGGCTAGCCGGGGACAGCGCTTGTTTGATGAAAATGATCTTCCTTCTGCTGACGATAAAATGAAATTGTACCAGGCGGGTAAAAATTTATTTATTCATAATGGATATACGGACATTGGAATGGATCATTTCTCCCTTGCTACTGATAGTTTGTATGCTGCCTGGAAAGAAGGATGGCTTCATCGGAATTTCATGGGGTATACTACTCAGAAAACGAGTATGATATTGGGCCTTGGCGTATCCAGCATTAGTGATGCGGGCATCGGATTTGCACAAAATCATAAAACGATTCATAATTATTATGAATCCGTAAATAAGCATGAATTTCCTGTTATAAAAGGTTATTTCTTAGATGAAAAAGACAGTGCATTCCGGCAATATATTTTAGATATTTCATGCCAGGCTAAGACTACATTCCATGAAGAACATTTACCTCTTTTACATCAATATAGTTTCCCGGAGTTGAGAAAATTAGCAGCAGATAAATTAGTTGAGTTTGATGAAACCGGGCTGGCGGTTACCGGTTTAGGAAGAAATTTTATCAGGAATATCTGCAAGGCGTTTGACCTACATCTATTAAGAGCACAGGTTTCCCAGGATGCAAAACCTTTATATAGCAAGGCAATTTAAAAAATAATATTTTAGAAAGTATTTCAAAAACCGTAATCAATTTTTCTATAGCGCCAGGAGAGGAAATTCCTGTTATGGAATTTTTGAAACCATTAAGTCAAGAGCAATCAAAACAAAATTAATTCCAGAAGTTTATTGTCTGGATAGTGTAATAATTAAATATAAAAGATAATTTTGTCTTTAGTTATTAAATTATATTACTTTTTTTAAGGCTCAGGCTTTACTTTATCTGAAAGAACTTACAGCACCCGCTCTATACGAACCGTCTTTCCCACGAAGTAAAAAAATAAAATAAGATTGATCACCGTTCCAGGTTTGAATCTTACAGTTGTTAAGCCTTAATTCGGTCCCTCCCCTCTTTAAACTGCATTACCTGATTGTCTAAAAATTTAATACAGTAAACTCATAACCATGAATCCCCTTTCTGCATATCAAAGAAACTTCGTGGGGAATCGCCGCGCTTATTTTCACAATGGCATCATTTATCTTCTGGATGTTACCTCATTCCATTGCTGGGTATATGCGCTACTACTGGAATTTACAGGACGCGAATGGAAAACAAATAAATTGCTCGTGTATGCATGGAATGCAACTTTCTTTTTCATGTTAATTGCTTACTTCCACCATTTGTATATGGGTTTTGTACAACCGCTAACACTACTGTATGCGGGGCAAATAGCTTCATACCTAAGCGCCATACCTGCCACAGATATTGCTATGTTTGGTGTTATCGTTCAGCTTTATCATTCAAAAATTAAATGGGGGCTTATTCCGCTGATGTTTTTGTTAGGGATCGCCGGCTGGGCAATTGGGGGCTTTGCAGCATTGATAGATGCTTCCATAGCATTTAATAAGGTGCTTCGCAATACGTTGTGGGTTCCGGCACATTTTCACACTTCTGCGCTGATGGGAATCGTCTTATTTATCTTTGCATTTCTATTTTATTTTTTTTCCGAAAAAGATAACAAGGACGAAGGCAGGATAGCAAAAACGGGCTTTTGGATTTTTGTAATTGGGGGCTATGGATTTTTACTAATGTTATACCTGGGAGGGTTAAGAAGTATTCCAATGAGTTACGCACGCTATACAGGAACGGGAATAAAAAGTATGCACACAACGGCTGTCTCTCTTTCACAAATTTCGGTTGCTTTCATTATTTTATTATTGATAGGACTTTTTATCATGTACTTTTCTTTGTTTGCAAAGATTTGCAGACCGCAGGTCCATAAAGATTTTCGTTAAGAGAAATGTGTCAGAGTAGGATTATTTTAAACTTGAGAACGATGGAATTTCTTACGGATAGATATTGCGATCATAGAACAACAAATCAACTTTTATCACGCGTTTTTATTTTGCCAGCATAGCAATTCGCAGTAAACGAACAAATAACGAAGATTCTGATTCGCTTTTTATTATTGTGCAACAAGAACTTGTATTAATCCTATCTTATCCAGAAAATATTAGTCGTTGATAACAGTAAACAACCAAATAGTAAGAATTTCAATTTGGTTTTTTGGGTATTTCAGCCTGGCCGGCCATTTCATATTCCTGTGTTCTGATAATACCGCTAGTTATCCATATCAATCCCGCCGCCATTAAGATAGCGCAGTAAAACAAAATGATATTCGCACTTTTTATCGGCTGTACATCCATTGCTTCAAGTCCTTGCATCATGAGTACAATTTCCTGTACTACAAAACCGGTAACAAAAATGATAGCGCCGATGCCACTGACATTTCCACGAAAACGATGGATAAATTCATTGATGTATCCCAAAATAAAGATGCTGATAATACCCACAAAAGAAAGATGCAGGTAACCGATCACTACTGGTCGGAAGCCGAAAGCAAAGTGACTGAGATACGGAATAGTAGAAAGCATTTGCAGAATTATTTTCAAAACAAAGGCTATTGATGAAAACCTCCATAACCATCTTGTAGACCAACTGAATTTTATGTTTTTATTATTTTTAATTAAAGAAACAAGTTTAAAAAAATAAAACAATACGAATAGCTGCAATATTCCGGAAATATTAGCAATCCAATGAAGCGACAATGGCAGCCTTAACCAAAGAATGGATAAAAAATAAGTAGGTATTACCGTAATAGCCATAATAATAAATAAACGCTTACTCAAAAAAGCCATACGGTAAAGCCCTAAGCGGTGCATATAAGAAAAAAATATCCCAAAGCAGGCAAATAAAAACCAGCCATTATATTGAAAATGCATGAAAAAATAAACCGAAGCAAAATAGAGGTCCTGAATCATAATGTGCTTCGCCATCAGATAAGCCAGCATAAAAGCGCCCAAAGAAGAAAATGCCCAAAGCAATAAAGCAGCTTTGAGCCAACCGCGCGAAAATCCTGCGTCATTTACTTTATTGAGATCCCGCCAGTAAAAAACAATAAAGAAGTAAGATATAATTATAGTAATCACCGAAAAAGTAATCGACCAAAAGTCGTATCCCTGGATAATAAAGGACACAAACATTGCGTAAGCTGCAATCACTTCAGCAATTAAAACATAGTGGTACTTTCTGTAGTTGGTTTGTACATTATTGCGTATCAGATATCGAACCATCAAAATCATCAGCGCCATAGCCACCCATCCCACAAAAGCAAAATTGGAATGACCATGCATTAAGTATTTCTGATTGATAGCAGGCAGTGCGAAATTAATTTTATATCTCATCGTAACACCTGCCAATGCTACAACACAAAAATTGACTAACGCAATTTCAATCCATCGCTTGGTATTAAAAGCAGGAGCGGCCATAAAATAAATGAATTAATTTTAGCTATTGTAATATCCTCAAAACTAAAACATCTTTAGGATAAATTTTCTTACTTTTATATGTATAAGGACAAAAAAGTCTTTAACATGATTCAAATCATTTAATATTTTTGTTTTTTATGACAGGGCTCATAGGATGGGGTTTGTCTCTATTGTAATATTGCAACGTAAAATTTAAACATTTACCAGTTATGAAAAAAATGATCATTTCCTTTTTGTTGATTTCCTCAACAGCATTATTTGTTATTTCTTGCGGCGGCTCCGGCGATAAAACGGGTGACAGCGCTACTGAGTCGTCTGAAACTCCTGCAGCGTCAACAGATACCGGTGCAAGCACAGGCGCGGCCTCAGCAAATCCGTCATACGACCCCAACCGTGGCGAAGGGAAATTTCATGACGTGCAGGTTAGTGATAAATTAGATGCTGCCATGGCAGAAAAAGGTGATAAAATCTATGAACTTAAATGTTCTGCATGCCATAAGCTAACCGATGAAAGATTGGTTGGCCCAGGATGGAAAGGAGTTACTAAAAGACAAACACCAACATGGATTATGAACTTTGTAACCAACACAGATGAGATGATTACCAAAGATCCCAAAGCGCAGGCCATGCTCGAAATTTGTATGGTGCGGATGCCTAATCAGAGCCTGAGTGATGATGATGCGAGAGAAATTCTTGAGTTTATGCGCAAAAATGACGGCGTAAAATAAGTTTTCATTGTTTCAATTATACCACCGGGTATAGGAATTTTATACCCGTTTTTTTCACCCTTTTTCTTTCAGATTTAAATAACTAAAAAAAATCAACCTTTCTTAGACTGGAATTTCTTTGCCCAAAACAAAACAACTATTAATTCACCAACAAAACCATTTTATGAAAAAATTCATTTTCCCGGCGCTTTCACTTATGGGCGCAATACTGTTGTTAAGCATTACCGGGTGCAAACCAAAAAATGCAGCGAGCGCTACTGAAGGCGACGCTGCGTCAAGAGTTTATGTTCCACCGGGAAAATATGATGAGTTCTACAATTTCGTTTCCGGCGGTTTCAGCGGCCAGGTAAGCGTTTACGGCATTCCTTCCGGAAGACTTTTTCGTGTAATTCCGGTTTTCTCCAGAGATCCTGAGAGCGGATGGGGCTATACGGAAGAAACAAAACCAATGCTAAATACTTCAAGAGGAGACGTGCCTTGGGACGACCAGCATCATCTTGAACTTTCACAAACAAATGGTGAGGTTGATGGCCGTTGGCTGTTTGCCAATGGAAACAATACCCCACGCATTGCCCGTATCGATCTCAAGACTTTCCGTACAGCGGAGATTATTGAAATTCCCAATAGTTCCGGAAACCATTCATCTCCATTCATTACTGAAAATACGGAGTATGTGGTAGCAGGTACCCGCTTTAGCGTTCCTATGGATAATCAACCTCAGGATGTACCTATTAATACCTATAAGAAGAATTTTAAAGGCACAGTTAGCTTTTTAAGTGTTGATCCCAACAGCGGTCATATGAAAATTGCATTTCAATTGCTGTTGCCTGGTGTTGATTTTGATCTGAGTCATGCGGGCAAAGGCCCAAGCAACGGATGGTTTTTCTTTAGCTGCTATAATTCAGAGCAGGCACATACTTTGTTAGAAGTAAACGCTTCGCAGCGCGATAAAGATTTCATCATGGCTGTAAACTGGAAAAAAGCAGAGGAATACGTAAAGCAAGGAAAAGGCCAGGTACAAAATGTAAAGTATGCGCACAATTTATATAACGACAGCACACATACTGGAACGTCCACTATAGAAACTAAAACACTTGTATTAGATGCCAAGAATTTTCCGGATATCGTTTACCTGATTCCTTGTCCTAAATCTCCGCACGGATGCGACGTTGACCCTACCGGAGAATATATTGTAGGTAGCGGAAAACTGGCTGCATTAATTCCGGTTTTTTCATTCGAAAAAATGCAAAAAGCCATTGCAGATAAAAATTTTGACGGAGATTACGCCGGGCTTCCGGTTTTAAAATATGACGCTGTTCTTCATGGAGAAGTTAAAAAACCAGGCTTAGGCCCTTTGCATACTGAATTCGATGGAAGAGGAAATGCATATACTACCATGTTTATTTCTTCTGAAATTGTAAAATGGCGCCTTAACGATCTGAAAGTACTCGACAGGCATGCTACTTATTATTCACCAGGACACCTGATGATTCCTGGCGGAGATTCAAGAAAACCCTTTGGGAAGTACCTAATTGCCTATAATAAAATAACCAAAGACCGGTATTTGCCTACAGGGCCAGAATTATGCCAGGCAGCGCAGTTATTTGATATTAGTGGAGATAAAATGAAATTATTATCTGATTACCCAAGCATTGGCGAACCGCATTATGCACAGGCAATCCCTGCAAGCATGATCAGTAAAAATTCTCAAAAAATATTCGACATTCAAAAAAATCAACATCCTTATGTGGCTCTGGGCGAAAAGAAATCCAAGGTGGTACGTACAGGAAACAGGGTGGATGTATATATGACTATGATTCGCTCACATTTTTCACCGGATAATATTGAAGGAATAAAAGTTGGCGACGAAGTTTACTTTCATCTCACAAATCTCGAGCAGGATTGGGATGTACCTCACGGTTTCGCGATAAGAAATGCCCCTACTTCTGAATTGCTGGTAATGCCCGGCGAAACCCAAACGCTTAAATGGGTTCCCGACATGGTTCAAATAGTTCCTTTTTACTGTACTGACTTCTGCAGTGCCCTTCACCAGGAAATGCAGGGATACATAAGGGTCTCGCCCAAAGGATCCAATGTGCCTATCTCATTTAGCTTAGGAAATAATTCTGATGCTTCTGACCAGGCTGCTTTAACAGACAGTATTAAAACGGAATAGCTAAAAAACTCACCGGCAGGCTTTCGAGAAAGCCTGCCGGTTTAAAATAAATTAAAACCAAACAAACATACAGATATGAAAAAGATATTCTCAATAGCTTTATTGCTGATATCAACAGTAATACTGAGCTGCAACAATGGAAACGAAACCACTAAAGAAACAACGAACACACCAGATGCCACTGCTACCGCTGGTGGACAGGAAAGTGTAAAAGACGACATTTCTCAAAAAGATGTAGTGAAAGTAGCCATATCATCTCCAGATCATACTACACTGGTAGCAGCATTAAAACAAGCCGACCTGGTTACTTCACTTTCCAATGCAGGGCCTTTTACTGTATTTGCACCTACCAACGAAGCTTTTAATAAATTACCGGCCGGCACCGTTGATGACCTTATGAAAGAAGCTAATAAAGATAAGTTGGTTAATATCCTACAGTACCATGTTTTTGTTTCCGCATTGCAACCGGATTACTTCAAGGACGGGCAAACACTTAACATGGTAAACGGTGATGACCTTAAAGTGAGTGTCAACAATGGTATTGTAGCACTGAATGGAAAGGCACATATTGTAAAATCAATTTCCGCCTCGAATGGAATGATCTATGTGATAGACGACGTGCTGCTTCCTGCTTCAAAATAAGCACTAAGACAGGCACTAAGGAAATGCCTTTGTTTATTAATGAAGCCCACAGAAAGTTCCGCTTTAAAAAAGATAGAAAATGAAAAATAATAATCTTTCAACCCTGCAAAGAACACTTATTTTCTCAAGCGGGATTTTGTTAGTGGTCGTGTTATTCGTTCCGCTCTGGCAAATAGAATTGTCTGCTCCACAATACCCCGAAGGCCTCGTATTAAAAATGTATCCAAATAAAATTGCCGGCAGTGTAGATATTATCAATGGCCTTAATCACTACATCGGCATGAAGACGTTGCATACCAAAGATTTTATTGAATTCACTATATTACCTTATATCATCGGATTTTTTGCACTGCTCTCTTTCCTCGTTTTCTTTTTAAAAAAGCAGAAAGGGCTTGCGGTGCTTTTCACCCTTTTTGTAATTTTTGGGATCATTGCCATGGTTGATTTTTGGAGATGGGAGTATGCTTATGGTCATGACCTCAATCCGGAAGCGCCCATACAAGTACCGGGAATGGCATACCAGCCGCCGTTGATAGGATATAAACAGCTATTGAACTTTGGCGCGTATTCTATTCCTGATGTGGGCGGTATCTTATTTATTTTGGTTGGATTATTATTGTTAGTGGCGTTGCTAATTCCGTGGTACAGAAAAAGGAAAACAAAAAGAATTAAATAATAACAAAAATGAAAAAATCAATTTTGTCCATATTTGTTGCTTTACTGTTTGGTATCCTATCCTGCAACAGTGGCCCCCAACCTATAAAGCTTGGAACAGACGCCTGTGATTTTTGTAAAATGTCCATTGCCGACAGAAATTTTGGGGCAGAAATAATTACCAATAAGGGAAAGGTGTATAAGTTTGATGACACACACTGCCTTGCTACTTTCAGGAAAAAAAATATTGACAGTAATATTATTAAGCACGTCTATTTTGTAAACTTTTTTGACCCTCATAATTTCATTGATGCCGATCATGTTTTTTTGCTAAAAAGCGACGAGCTACATTCACCTATGGGAGGCAACACTGCTGCCTTTGACAGCAAAGAAAAATTGAACATAACTCGGCAAAAAGTGCAGGGAAATGAAATAACATTGCAGGAATTATATGATACGGAATAATGAAGCTCAGTATAAATTTTTTGGCGTTTATCTTTTTGCTTTCCGCCTATTGTAAAACGGAAGCACGCACCATACATGTGGGCAAAAACAAACCCTACACCTCTGTGCAAAAAGGAATAGACGCTGCAGTCGCCGGCGATACCGTATTAGTAGATCCCGGACATTATAAAGAACATGACATTACCATCAATAAAAAGGTTTATGTAAAAGGGTTAGAATATCCCGTAATAGACGGGGAAAAAAAGAGTGGTATTTTTACCATTCATGCCGATGGCGCTGTGCTCGATGGTTTTAAAATAATAAACGGCGGAAGGGCCGACATGCGAGACCTTGCCGGTGTGCTTATAGAAGACAGTTATCATGTGCGTATAATTAATAATAAACTGGACAACACTAACTTTGGAATTTATAGTCAACACACCAGAAATTGCACAATAAAAAACAATCAAATAAAGTCTTACGCTACCGAGGAGGTTCAAAGCGGCAATGGCATACACTGCTGGCGTTCTGATAGTATGCTTATCATTGGTAACGATATTTCCGGACACCGTGATGGACTGTATTTTGAATTCGTCACCAATTCGCTTGTTTGGCGAAACAGAAGCCACAACAACATACGTTATGGTATCCACTTTATGTTTTCGCATCATGATACTTATATCAGTAATATCTTTGAAAATAATGCATCGGGAGTGGCTGTCATGTTTACCCATCATGTACAGATGTACAATAATTTTTTTCTGGACAATTGGGGCGGCGCTGCCTATGGAATCCTTTTAAAGGAAATAACAGACGCTGATATTTCGGGAAATCATTTCTCGCACAACACAGTAGCCATACAAATGGAAGGCTGCAACAGGAATAATATTTTTAAAAATACATTTTCAAATAATGGATGGGCTATCAAAATTTCGGCAAGCAGCCTTAATAATGTAATTACGCAAAATAACTTTTTAGGAAATACTTTTGACATCGGGACCAATGGTTCGCTCGTTCAAAATACTTTTAACGGGAATTATTGGGATAAGTACGAAGGATACGATTTGAACAGGGATAATATCGGTGATGTTCCTTATCATCCGGTCAACATGTATTCAATGATCATCGACACTAATCCTGCTGCCCTGATGCTTTTTAGAAGCCTTATCGTTTCTTTATTAGATAAAAGTGAAAAAATATTACCGGGTATCACTCCGGAAAACCTGAAAGACGAAACACCTTTAATGAGGCCCTTGAAATTATGATAGTCGCTAAAAATATAACCAAGAAATTCGGAAAACTAAAAGCGCTGGATGATGTATCAGTAACATTTTCAAAAGGAGAATGCATTGCTTTACTCGGCCCAAATGGCTGTGGAAAAACAACTTTGATAAAATCATTGTTGGGAATGGTAGTACCCGATAGCGGCTCTATACATTTTAATAACGAACTCATTACCAACAAATGGATGTACCGCAGCCAGGTTGGTTATATGCCTCAGATTGGGCGCTATCCTGAAAATATGACTATTGCTCACGTTATAGACATGATGAAAGACATAAGGAAAGGTATGGACAACGATCCTGACGAGGAGCTCGTAAAAAGTTTCGGGTTGAAAGATATCTTGCAGAAGAAAATGCGGACACTTAGCGGAGGTACTACACAAAAAGTGAGTGCAGCGTTAGCTTTCATGTTTCGCCCAGACGTTTTAATTTTGGACGAACCTACTGCCGGCCTCGATCCGCTTTCATCAGAAAAACTGAAACAAAAGATTATCAAGGAAAAAGAGAAAGGGAAACTGGTGCTCATTACTTCTCATATTCTAAGTGAACTTGATGATCTGATTACAGAAGTATTTTATATGCAGGATGGAAAATTATTATTTCATAAAAAACTTTCTGCATTAAGGGAAGAAACCGGCGAAGTAAAATTATCAAAGGCAATAGCAAGAATAATGGTCACACAAGAAACCCAATCATGAAAAAATTATTAAAATATGTGATCGTTGATATTGTGCAAAATAAAATTGTACTGGTCTATACTGGGTTATTGCTGGTAATATCACTGAGTGTTTTCAATCTTGAAAACAATGCTGCAAAAGGATTGCTGAGTCTTTTAAATATAATTCTGATCATCGTTCCATTGATCTGCATTATTTTTTCAACCATTTATATTTATAATAGCTCAGAATTTATAGAATTACTCGTGAGCCAGCCTTTAAAAAGAAGGACAATTTGGTTAAGCCTCTTCAGTGGTTTATCTCTCTCGCTTTGCCTGGCCTTTTTCATTGGGGCCGGTATTCCCATTTTATTGTATAATGCCGATGCTACGGGGTTTATGATGATAGCCATGGGACTTTTCTTAACCGTTGTTTTTGTAAGCATTGCTATGCTGGCTGCTGGCCTTACACGCGATAAAGCAAAAGGAATTGGATTGTCAATTTTACTCTGGCTTTATTTTTCATTGATCTTTGATGCGTTGGTCTTATTCTTTTTGTTCCAATTCGAAGATTATCCGCTGGAAAAGGTAATGATAGTTTTTAGTTTTTTGAACCCGATTGATCTTAGCCGCATTCAGATACTTTTACAAATGGATATTTCCGCATTAATGGGCTACACGGGCGCTGTCTTTCGTGAATTTTTCGGAAATAGCACTGGCATCATCCTTTCATTTTTAAGCTTAATCATTTGGATTATTTTTCCTTTGATGATTTCATTAAAGAAATTCAAAAGGAAGGATCTCTGATATCCTGATTGCCCAAATTAAACTCCACTCTTTTCGCTTTTGATCGTACGATTAAATTTGGGCAGTAAACGAAGAAATTTGGGCAGTTTTTGTTTTGTGTTCATAACAAATCTCCCCCGTCGTCAATATTTTGAATCGATCTTTTTAAAAATCCACATCACACCACTTTCATTTTCAATTATTATTGTCCAACTAAGTTAATGCAACGCTTTACAGGCCTTGGTTTTGGCCTCACACCTACCCTCTCTCCGAAGGAGAGAGGAAACAAGCCCAGTAAGCGTTTTAGCAGTTACTATAATATATTAGTCGGACAACAATGATTTTCAATTATTTAATCCTCTTTCTATCCATCTTTGACACGTGTCCAATAGGAGACGGACTATTTAAGAAGATTCCTGTTTTAAAGTAATCAGCTTTTGGGTGGTTCCAAATTCACAGTCAACCCACTACTTTCGGTGAAGTCAGAAATAAAAAAAAATGTTTTTTACGATAATGTGTTTAATTTACACATCTAATATTAACTCGCATGAAAAAACTTTTACTTTTCTATTCGTTTTCACTTCCTCTTTTCATGGCTTTTCCCAGTTACCGTTTGAGGATTTACTAACCGGGCTTACATCAACAGTTAAATTCAAAATATAAAATTTATAAAAAACAATTAATTGTGAAAATTTAGAAGAGATTAACTTTTTATGACAACTGCAAAAAATAACACCTCCGGCAGCGCCAAAACTTTAAAGGGCTTGCAATCTGAAGTAGAAAGTACAAAGCGCATTGCACTTTCAGTCGATTGTGTGATTTTTGGTTTTGATGAAAACAAACTCAAGGTATTGCTGATACGCTCCGATCTGAAGAAATACCACGATACATTTTCATTGCTTGGCGACCTCGTAAAACCTGAAGAAGACCTGGACGCAAGTGCCTACCGGATATTAAAACAACGCACAGGGTTAAACGATCTTTACCTGGAACAAGTACACACTTTTGGTGAAGTTGGCCGCCATCCGGCGGGAAGGGTTGTTACGGTTGCATATTGTTCACTGATAAACGTGCAGCACCACAAGTTGAAATCGTTGGACAATGAGCTGCACTGGCATGAGATCGACAGTTTAAAAGAACTGCTATTCGATCGTAAAAAAATCTTTGACCATTGTTATTTATGGCTGCAAAAAAGAGTGCAGGAGCATCCATTGGGCTTTAGCTTACTTCCAAATAAATTTTCGCTTCGCGAATTACAAAACCTCTACGAAGCGATCCTGGATAAAAAATTGGACAGGAGAAACTTCAGGAAGAAATTTTTCTCGATGGACTTTTTGATAGATATGGGTGAAGAAGAACAAAACGTACCTCACCGCCCCGGTAAATTATACAAATTCGATTATGAAAAATATGAGATGAAAAAGAAAAAATGGCAGGGAATTGATTTTTAGTAAGCCATCCACGGTAAACAAGGAAATATCAACTGAGTACCATGAAACCCTATGCCGGAGATGCTTCCCTCGCAAATACCTGCAAAAAAGTTTTGGAGTTTTATAAAAAAATGGCCGAAGAGGACTTACCAAAACAAACCGATTATTTTTTGAAAACTGAAAATTTTGATAAGATTAAAAAATCGTTTGATAGCAAATCAAAAAGTGAGCGCACCAAAGAAGATGTAGCTGAATTTAATAAATCAGTAGATGATGTGAATAAAGCTGCCACTGCATTTAACACGGTTAATAAAAATATTAATGACACCCGGAATTATCTTTTAGACTACTGGAACGAATCACATAAAAATTTTATCGACAGTCACATGCCCTATTATAAATGAATTCGCGGACGGGAACAGTAAAAGAATAAATAGGTAAGATTTGTGTTTATCTAATTTGCTTTAAAGATTTCTTTTAAAATTGCGCAACTGCTTCACTAGACACACTGATAAAATAGGAAACTTTGTTACTTATTTCTTTACTGCGTGTATGAATAAGCGTTACATCTAATTTTTCCCGTTCATTTTTCATTAAAGTTTATCTGAAAATCAAAACTTTTACTCTTTATCTTTTTTGTTGTCCGTCGATTGTTTATCGTGTGAGGATGAAAAAAATCCCGAAAGCTTATTAAGATTCCCAAAGCTATAAACAGGCCACATTTTCAAGACCCGCTCTCTTTTGCGCTCTTCCTGCAAAATACGATCGCGGGCAGTGAGCAGTTCAAACTGGGTGATTAAACCGCGAAGTTTTCCTTTTTCATTCCTGTCTATTACCGGAAGCACCCCTACATGATTTGCTGCCATCCTGTCTGCAATCGCACGAAGAGATTCTTCGGGAAATGTAGTGATCACATTTTTGATCATAAAGTCATCAACAGTGCCGGACAGATCGCCCAGTAAAGATTTTTCCAATATATCCTGCCAGGAAATCACTCCCAAAATAATTCCGTCGTAAGTAACTACGGGTATCAGGCGTTGTCGGCGTAAGTGAGGCTGTGCCTGTATCATAGCTTTCACATCTGTGAGGTAGGTGCCGGTATTTATTGTAAGCACGTTTGTTGACATAACATCTTCCGCAAACAGCACTTTTAATGGCTCTACTGCATACTCGCGTAACACATGAAATCCGCGCCGGGCTACCTTTTCAGTGAGAATGGAGCGCTTTAATGTAAGTACACTTATCAGGTGCGCCAGCGTAACTGTTATTAATAGCGGAAGAAATAAATCGGTGGTGTGCGTGAGTTCAATGGGAAAAATAATGGAGGTAAATGGAGATCTCATGACTCCTGACAACGCTCCGGCCATTCCGAGCAAAGCCCACTCTGTCGGTATTTTTCCAGGAAAAACCATTCCCAATAATCCACCCAGGGCAGCGCCCATTATTAATATGGGAGCAAGTATTCCTCCGCTCGTTCCGGAGCCTAATGCTATCGCCCAGATAATTAATTTAACCACAAAAATACTTACCAATGCAGTGACAGCAAGGTTTCCCGCAAGTTCATCAGCGATCGTATCGTAACCCACTCCCAAAGCGTGCGGTTCTATTACACCTCCAATACCTACCAACATTCCACCAATTACGGGCCACCACATCCAGTGAATGGGCAACTTGCGAAAGGCATCTTCGGCGCCATAAACTGCCTTGGTTAATACCCATGCCATCCCACCGCAAACCACACCCAATATTACTGCATCCATCAAACCGGTACTTCCAAGCGATACCATTTTGGTAACAGGAAATAATGGTTCTCCCCGCATCCAGCCTTCGTTTACAAACCAATGACGCATGGCATCTGCCACGATGCTTGCAATAGCCGCAGGAATAAATGAACGCGGTTTCCATTCAAACAAAAGCAGTTCCACCCCAAGAATCACTGCAGCGATCGGAGTGCCGAATACAGCACTCATACCCGCTACAGCGCCCGCCACAAGCAGACTTCTCCTTTCAATAGCAGTGAGATTAAGAAATTGTGCTAATACCGAACCTACAGCACCTCCTGTTAAGATGATAGGGCCTTCAGCACCAAACGGACCTCCTGTACCAATACTGATTGCACTGGCAATAGGTTTAAGAATGGTAAGCTTTGGTTCTACTTTACTTCCGCCCACAAGAATAGTTTCCATCGCTTCAGGAATTCCATGGCCGCGAATCCTTTCCGATCCATAACGTGCCATAAAACCTACAATCAAACCACCGACCATGGGAATTAAAACCGCCCACCAGCCAAGTGTATTATTTCGCGGAGATGTAAGCGTAAGATCCAAACGCTGGTAATATAAAAAATTAGTGATGAGCGCAATCAGATCAAGAAGAATAAGCGCTATGAATGCACCAAAGATTCCGATTACTATCGAATGCGGAATCAGTTTCAGCACTGAGCGCGGCATAGTAAAGTCGCTAAGTTGCCTTGCTACACCTGACGATGGCGTCAGATTATCATTTCCTTTTTTGCTATTGTTATTAGTGCTGTGCTGATCCATGCTTCAATCTTAGCCGCTATTTTTTGAAGAAAAATCCAACACAATCTAATATTTTTTTGATGAATTTTTCGGAAGAAATCTTTTATAAATAAGAATTGATGGCCCAAATAATTTCTGAAAATAGCCGCTTCTGCTTATCTCTATTATTATTCCTTTATTCTTTTTTCAATCCTGGTGTCAGGAATAAACCAAATAAGGGCAACCGCGAAATACAATCCCATACTGATCCATGAATTATAAAATGAAATTAAACTCCCAAGAATATAAATAACAATGGATATTTTCCCTTTGAAATCATTTCCAATAGACGTTGCTAATAAGGATTCTTTACCGTGATGGCACACCAATGTTTTAACCAACAACCAATAGGCAATAGCGCACAACAACAAAACCATACCATACAATGCCACTGGCGCGGCACTAAAATGATTTTCGCCCATCCAGGCAGTGGCAAAAGAAATTAATGAAATACAAAATAACAGCAACGTGTTGTACCATAAAATCTTTCCGTTTACATGATTCGCGGCGTGAAATAAGTGATGGTGATTATTCCAATAAATACCGATATAAACAAAGCTCAACACATAACTGATAAATTTTGGTATCAGTGGCTTTAATGCCTCAAAAGAGTTGCCCTCCGGCGGACGTAATTCCAGAACCATAATGGTAATGAGAATGGCAAAAACGCCATCGCTGAATGCTTCAACTCTTTCTTTGCCCATAATTTTATTTAAAATGGAAATTAATTAATTCTTTTCAAGATTTAATATTTGTAGAACAAGAATCCAGAATAATTGTTGTTCCACTATAAGAAGTATCCAGGTTTATTTAAAAAAAATTCTGTCAAAGTACTCCCGTGAATTGAAGATTCGTAGATGAATACATTTCATTCAATAACATTGAAATTAATCTCAGTGTTAAAAACTCCAGTGCTGCTAATTCCTTGTATCAGCCCGGTGAATTTACCGATAAGCTGACTTGTATAAAAGCTTAGCGTGGCCTCTCCTTTATCATCAGTGCCTATCAAACTCTGCCAATACAATGTCGTACGATCTAACGACTGCGGAAAATTGCTTTCAGCAGAGTCTAAAGGATAAGGATTTTCAGGATAGGCGGTTGCCTTAATAGATTGAATATAAGGAGCTATACCTTTAAACTCGCAATGGTACACAACTTGCTCTGTGCCAAGCGGACCTTCTCTAAGATACCTTCTTCCATCTACTGCTTCCTGGGTGCCAACGTCACCACGAGGGTGAGATCCACAATTCAAAAAACCGAATCGGCAGACGTAATCGTTGCATGAGCCACCGCTATTTATCCTTCCATAAAATCCTTTTGGTTTATTTTGCTGCGCTGAAATTACAACCTCCTTTAGAGTAATGCTTTTATTAGCAATGACCATCTGCTTTTCCTCGGCAGAAAGTTCATCCCTATTAAAGTTATCCAACATAAAATATTCCTTTGCCAAAGAATCGTCGGTCTGTTTTAATGGAGAATTCATAACGATTTTATAACCGACAGGTTTTTTGGCAATTGAGAGAAGTAGGTGACTTCCGGCCTTCCCTCTCAAAGCCGCATATGGCATAACGAAATCTCCACGTGCATTGGTAGAAAAAAACAGCGTATTCTCACCCAAAAGCAAAAGATTGACGGGCTTCTTTAATGTCTTCTCATTATAAAGCACATATCCGTCATACATCGGATTAGAAGCCACCGCTTTTGAGGATAGATAGTTGGCCTTTTGAGGCATAGAGAGAAAGACCGAAAGTGAATTCTCTATGTTTTTATTCTGCGTTAGATAAGTTAGGGGAGGCACCGCAGATAATTGAGGTAAAAAACGATCATACGTATTGAAGCGCTCAATATCTAAAGAACTTTTATTCAGCGCTTTTGCGAGTACCGCGGCAAATGAAAAAATTCCACGTACAGGTGTCCCATCTGCATTCACCAGCTTTATATGCATCGTCACTTTTGAAAACGGATGATAATTGGCTGAGTCGGCCTGGATCGTGGCTACAATTGAATTGCTTTTTTTTAGCAGGACAACTTTCTGACTTTGTAGCACCTGTTCGTTATCGAACAAGCTGATCATTGTCAGGCCCTTTGGCCATTCAGTTACCGGTATGCTTAAACTTCCAAATGAATTGGGCATCCTGAGGTAGGCACCATAGAAAATCTCACGGTTATTATAAATCATAATCAGGGACTCGCTTCCGGGGACTGGTGCTTCAATCTGCAGTTGTAAGCTATCCATGACGATACTTTGCGCGTGGAGACTCCATGACGGATTTGTCAATATAGGAGGAAATTGCTGGCGGGGAGAAATGCTGTCATTGTCCACTTTCACAATGTAGACTTTGCCGGACTTTGGCGTAAGGCCGAATTTGCCTCTGCCGTAAATATCTGATGAAAACGATGTAATTGGTTCGCTATCCTCAAATAGTGAAAGATTCGTCGAAATGGCTTTGCCAGAATTACCCTTCAGTTCAAAATAAATATTCGAAGGCCGGGCATTAATTAATTTTCCATCTTCCGGAAAAAAAAGTATTTGCGATAAGCGATTCGCGCGTTTAACTGGAACTCTGAAGCTCATACGATCTTTATCGTTCTTCACTTCTCCCAAAATCTCTACCGAATTTAAATTAGTAGGGATTGAGATAGCGATGTTTAGTTCTCCTAAAGCATTGGTGAGCTGCATTGATTTTTTTGCGAGTTTTCCATCGGCATAAACACAATAAGACATAGTAGTAGTAGTGGTCAGATCTTTATTTTTTCCAAGAATCTTACCAGCGATTAACAATGAATCTCCACTCGTCAAAGCTGAAAATGTCAAATTAAACGGGAGGTCATCAGCTCCAAAAATGCGGATAGACTCATGAAAGAAACGACTGTCTCGTCCCAATGGATAGCGGTTAGTATATGCAATCAAGCTATATTCCCCTGTCTGGAGCGATCCGGGAATTAGAAAGCTTCCACTACCTATGCCGTTTTCCAGAACATAGTTCCCTGATGACACAACCTTTTGCGTCATGTCGTCAATGAGTACAACGTGCATCATATAGGGTTCATCATTTTCCTGATTATTCAGCAGATAAGCAGCAAACCAAATATTTTCACTGGTAGCGTAAACGTTTTTATCCAGGTGCAAAAAAAGATCAGTTGAAAATGTCAGGCTATCGCTTAAATGAAGTTTTGCTGCTATTGTATCTATATCCTTTTTAACAGAATCCATGTTTTGGGCATTGACCTCTAACATAAAGGCAAATAAAAAGGATACTGCAAAAAGTATCTGTTTTAATCTATACATGTTATTAACTTTAAACTTACAATCAATAGCGGTTCAACTAAGGAATTCGACCATATAAGCCGCATACAGTTAAATAGGAAATTCAGTTATTTATTTGTTTACTGTAAAATACTTTCCTTCTTCACGCTGCACCCATGCCACTTCTGTCACAGGACTAAATAAAAACAACCTGTTATTCATCATATCCTTACATAAGAAACGGGTCCTTTGTTTATCACCTTTTTTATAAATATGGCCGTTCTTGAATCTGAATAAACTTTCATGCGGTAATTCTTCTAAAAGAAAAACGCCGGGCTGGTGCGGGTCATATCTTTTTAAAATTCTAAGCAAAGGCGCTTCAGCACAAGAACTGGCACCAGGGTTCCTTAATGTTTTCAGCAATTCATTTTCTATATCGGCAGGGAAATTTTTTTTTGAAATAAAGCGGGCCAGTATGTTTCCGTATTCGCTTTTCCATTGCTGGCCGTGAGCCTGTATGCGGTTGCCATATTTTTCGTAAGCCACCAGGTGTCCCAACTCATGGAGCAAAGTGATCAGAAAAGAAAATTTATTCAGGTTGCCATTTACGCTTATACGATGATTTTTGTCCAAATATTTATTGCGATAATCTCCCAATTTGGTCAGCCTTTCGCGGGTGACCGTCAAATGCACTTTATATTCCACCAGGTAATGGTACACATCTTCATAAGCACCATCGGGCAAATAGTCGTTCAGTTGACGTAAAGGAGATTCTTTTTTAGGCATCAGTCTTCTTGCGGGCTATTTGCATTAATTGTTTTACTTCTATAGAAGTATAGACAAGATACAGTATCATCGCTATAAATATAGCGGACATATTTACGCTGCCTCCGAACCCGTAAATATAAATAAAAAGCGCGCCGATAATAACGAACATTTTCAACAGAAGGGAAGAATACAATCCACGTACAAATGCGTGGCCACTTTTTGAGCTTACGCCCTTCAGTTGAATAAAAAAACTAAAATAGCTCAGCAGAAAAAGGATGACGTTTGCAATGACCAAAAATCCAATTTGTAAGCCATAATAAATCAATTTATTTTTAAAAATTATAATCAGTACCAGGGCAATAATACAAACTGCGATGAGTGGAAATGTTTTTTTTGGCAGATTCTCAGTCATTTCTTTGAAGTGTCTTTTATAATTTTAAAAATAAGCCCTGCAATGATAAGCAATGGCAAGATCCAAACAAGCAAAGGAAAAGAAAAATCCATCCATTTGTCTGCTTTCATACCAATAAATATCCCCAAAGCAATACTGAGCAGGAATTGCATACCCATTCCTGCATATTCTAATAATTCTCTATTGGTTTCTTTTTTTGATTTCATAGGCTCTTTTTCACCTTTTTATTAAATCTATACCGTTTAACAGTAAACGAACAATTACCCCGGTTTTTTATTTCCTATTTTTCATTCCTTAATTTCTTATTTTTAAAAATGCAATCTCATATTCTATTTCAGCGTTATTCATCCTCAGGTTGTTAAAAATAATACAGGTTTCCCAATTGTAGACTTATTAGCCTAAATAACCGTATTTTTAAAATATTTTTGCCGAAAGAAAGTTAAACTATTTTACGATAGTTTTTTGCATAATCTTATTCTATAAAATTGACCCCATTCATGAATAACCGGATCAGATTCGTATCGGTTTTATTTATTTTCATTTTCTTCATTCCGAATGTTCATGCACAGTTGGGCAATATTACTTTTGACTTACGAAAAGACAAACCCGATAAGTTCAAAGACAAAACATTAAAATCTGAGAAAACCGGCGAGAAAAAATTCACTGTTCCAAGAAAGTTTGTGCAAAATACCACCTCTCATTACAATTATTTTTATAACGCGAATAGAAAGATCGATGCTGTAATAGAACGAGCGCGCATATCCCAAAGAGACGATTACTCAAAGCTTCTCTCCTATTATAGTTATTCGTTAGACAATACCGCCTCTCAAAAAAGGGAATTGGACTCAGTGATTTACAAAGCAACGGCAGGAATACTGTTACACGACCTTCGTACTAATTGGGTAGATAATCTTTACCTGCTGATAGGCGAAGCATATTATTTCAAAAAAGAGTTTGATTCTGCTATTATGACGTTCCAGTTTATCAATTTTAATCTGTACCCTGGGAAAAAGAAAAGCATGGACGACAAGTATGTGGTGGGATCCAACGAAGACGGCGCCCAAAACAACGTGAGTATTTCGAGCAAGGAAGACAGGAATATTATTGATGAAGTGTTTACGCGTCCACCCAGCAGAAACGATGCATTTGTGTGGCAGGTAAGAACACTAACGGACTCCGGAGAATATGCAATGGCAGCGGGCTTAATCAATACATTAAGAAACGACCCATTGTTTCCTAATCGCCTTAATCCCTTTTTTGAAGAAGTGCAAGGCTATTGGTTCTTTAAACAAGAAATGTATGACAGCGCTATTGCATACATCGTGAAGGGCTTGCCTAATGCTATGGACGAACAGGACAGGGCAAGAAGGGAATACCTGCTGGCGCAACTGTACGAGTTGACAAAAAAACAGGACACCGCGTCTCAATACTATAACAGGGCCATCAAAGCAACTACGGATCCATTGATGGACATCTATGCCAATCTGAATAAAGCTAAAATGCTGAAGAGTAAAGACCCGGCTGAAATTGATAAAAGTATTTCAACGCTTACGCACATGGCGCATAAAGATAAATTTCAGCCATACCGGGATATTATTTATTACTCGGCGGCTGAGCTTGCAATGATCAAACCGGACACAACGTCGGCCAAAACCTTTTACCAAAAAAGCACGACTTATAACAAGACAAATCTACCGCTAAAAGACAAAGCGTTCCTTACGTTGGCAGAAATAAATTATCAGCAAAAGAATTACCGACAGTCGTATAATTTTTACGATAGCCTACAGACGAGTGATACTTCTTTAAAAAATATTGATGAAATTAAAATAAGGCTAACGGCACTGAAAGAAATAGTAAGAAACATTGAGATCATTGAACGGGAAGACAGTCTGCAGGCAATTGCTGCTTTATCAACTTATGACAGAACAGTGTTTATAAAGAGTCTTTCAAAAAAATTAAATAAGGAAAGAGGCGATAAAAGCTCAAGCTATGGCAATACAAATTCTGCTTCTGATTTATTGAATAGTCAAAATCAATCATCAGATATTTTCTCTGGCAACAGTGCTAAAGGCAACTGGTATTTCTATAATAACGATTTAAAGGGGAAAGGATATAATGAATTTAAAAATAAATGGGGCGATAGAAAAAACGTCGATAATTGGCGGCTATCTTCGGTTTCCAGCCAAGCTGGCATCATGGGGGCACCGGGTGGTAACCCTGATGAAGTAGCCGACAGTGCAAAGAACCAAAAGGCAAATGGAAAGGTGGATGAAATGGGAATCCCAATCCAAAACGATATATCTGAGCAAGGTTTGCTGGCAAATGTGCCACTGACAAAAACCGCAATGGATACCTCAAACTCTAGAGTGGCGCGCTCGTTATTTACATTGGGAAAAAATTACCAGGAATTATTAGAAGACTATTACGCAGCGATAGATACCTATGAGAAATCATTAAAACGTTTTCCTGATAGCCTTTATAATGGTGAATTATATTTAAATCTTTCTTTTTGCTACCGCAAAATAGGCAAGACTCAAGAGGCCGATTATTACAAAAATCTATTGCTTAATAAATATCCAAAAAGTATCTACACGCAATACGTTCTTCATCCTGATAGTTTCAACCCTACTAAAAAAGACACGGCTGCGGCCAGGCGTTATGACGACATTTATAATCTTTTTATAGAAGGCAACTTTGATAAAGCCATCCAGGAAAAAAACCATGCAGACAGCGTTTATGGTAAAAGCTATTGGAACCCTCAATTGCTTTACATTCAATCAGTCTATTATATTCAAAAACGTCAAGACAGTGCGGCCATCAAGGTATTGCGCGAAATAGTTAACAACTATCCGAAAAACCCGATGAAAGAAAGGGCGGCGATGATGATAGATGTATTAGGGAGGCGCGACAGTATTGAACGTTATCTTACCAACCTACAGGTAGTCCGTGAAAAGGAGGATTCGCAAATAGTGGTATATGATGATGCGAAAATCATAAATAACGTGAAAGCTCCATCTGTCATCACCATTCAGAACCCTTCGATAAAGAGCGAGGTGATAAAGCCGGGAAGCGCCATCATAATCCCCGGGAAAAAACTAGCCCCTCCGGTAAAAAACGCGCAATTTATTTTTGACCCTATGGAGGCACAAAATGTGGTAATGGTGCTTAACAAAGTAGACCCGGTATATAGCAGCGAAGCCCGAAATGCCTTTAACCGCTATAACAGTCAAAGCATGACTACCAACCAACTTACCATTACAAAAGACACCTTAGACAGTGAACAAACTTTATTGGTGTTTTCTCAATTTATCGACGCAGATGAAGCTATTAAATATCGAGACAAATTAAAGCAAGATGCGCCAGGCGAAATTTCCTGGTTGCCCGCGCAGAAATATGCTTTTTATATTATTTCAGACGCCAATCTTCAATTGCTGAAAGAGAATAAAAATCTAAAGAGCTATATTGATCTGTTAAACAAAAAATACCCCGGCAAATTTTAATTTTTTCATAAGAAGGATTTAAATAAATTTCCGGTTTTTTAAAGAAAGCAACATGCAAAAAAAACCTGTTAAGAAAGGAAGTAAAGAGAGCGGAATAAAAAAGAGTGTAAAAATTTTATGGATGGTAGTAGCTATCGGCTTTGCATCATTCATCGTAATATTCGCCGCCGCCAACTTTGGTGTATTTGGCAAACTACCATCGTTGCAACAGTTAGAAAATCCACAAGCAAATCTTGCAACGGAAATTTATGCAGACGACGGGGAAACACTGATGGGTAAAATATATAAAGAAAACCGGGTACAGGTAGATTATAGTAATATTTCAAAAAGTGTGATCGATGCCCTGATTTCAACAGAGGATGTCCGCTTTTATGATCACTCTGGAATTGACCCGATCGCTTTAGGTCGTGCCCTGAAAGGTTTTGGAAACCAGGGAGGGGCCAGTACTATTACTCAACAACTTGCAAAAAGTATTTTACACCAGCAAAGTGGCGTCTTTTTTTTAAAAAGAGGTATTGACAAACTAAAAGAATGGATTGTAGCGCTTAAACTGGAAAGGAATTTCACCAAGCAGGAAATTATCGCACTCTATCTCAATCGCGTATCATGGTTAAATCTTTATGGAATAAGAAATGCGTCGTTGGTGTATTTTCAAAAAGAACCATCGAAACTTACTCCTGACGAATCGGCTTTGCTAGTCGGTATGCTTAGCGGGCCAGGCAAATATGACCCCACAAGAAATCCGGACGCGGCGCTGGCCAGAAGAAACCTTGTCCTTGACAGGATGGTAACCAACGATGTGCTTTCTGCCTCACAGGCGGCTGTGTTCAAGAAAAAACCATTAGGGGTCAATTATAAAAAGGTTGATGAAAGTACCGGCATCGCTCCCTATTTCAGGGCTGTTCTCACTAAAACACTTTTAGATTGGTGCAGTACTCATAAGGATCCTAAAACAGGAGAAAATTATGATCTCTCCCGTGATGGCCTAAAAATTTACACCACTATTGATCCCAAGATGCAGCTATACGCCGAAGAAGCAGTTATCAAACACATGACGGCTATGCAAAAAACTTTTAAATCACAGTTGAGCAAAAATGTATGGAAAGGGCATGACGATATTTTGAACCGCGCCATGAAGGAAAGCGAACGCTGGAAGAATATGAAAACGGATGGGGCCACAGTGGAAGAAATTAAAAACTCCTTTTCTATTCCTGTAAAAATGAAGGTATTTGCCTGGAACAAAAACCGTGAGAAAGATACTGTGATGACTCCACTCGATTCAATCAAATATTCCAAAGAGATGATGCAAACCGCATTTTGCGCAATGGACCCGGTTTCCGGCGACATTAAGGCATGGGTTGGCGGTATAGATTTTAAGTGGTTTAAATTCGATCATGTAACAGCTGCCAGGCAGGTGGGGTCCACATTTAAGCCGATTCTTTATACACTGGCGTTGACCGATGCGGGACTTACTCCCGAAAGCCATCTTGGCGATACCAGTATCACACTGGCGCACAAAACGATAAGCGGCCCGGGTGGAACAATGGCCTATTGTCTTGCTAAATCAATCAACGTAGCAGCTTTTGAATTAATGAGCCGCATCGGGCCGGCCAAAACAGCAGAGTTTGCTCATCGCTGTGGAATTAAAAGCGATATTCCGATAGTTCCATCCATTGCGTTAGGATCTGCTGACATTCAATTAATAGAAATGATGAGGGCCTACACCATGTTTCCAAACAGGGGATTTAATACCGAGCCGATTTATTTAAGTAAAATTGAAGACAGAAATGGTAATGTATTAGAGTCATTTCAGCCGGAAGTGAAGCAGGTAATTAGTGAATCGGACGCCTACACTATGTATAGGATGATGCAGGGCGTAGTAGATTATGGAACCGGCGGATCAATGCGCTGGAAATACGGAATCACCAGTGCCATGGGCGCTAAAACGGGTACAACAAATGATAACACCGATGGTTGGTTTATGGGATATACTCCCCAGTTGCTAGCCGGTGTTTGGGTGGGATGTGATGATCCTTTCCTGCATATACCCAAACACGGTACGGCAGGAGGAAGCGCGATGGCCATGCCAGAGTGGGCTTTTTTTATGCAGAAAGTATATGCGGATAAATCCCTGAACATTGATCCCAAAGCACAATTTGCGATACCATCTGAATTGAACAACAACCCTATTTATGCCGATCAGAATTTTAACGCAATCGGCCAGGAGGGAAAGGGAATAGACTCTGCGGATGTGCAGGGAAATGGTGACGCATCGGACTATAGTGCGCCGGTGGATGTGCCGGTAGAATCGGACTTTAGTAAAGATGTTCCGAAAGAACAAAAAGCGCAGGTAAAGGAATCAAACAGCCCAATGGGGCCGATGAATTACAATCCTGATAAAAAAGACAGCACAAAAAAAGAAAAAGAAAAATACAAGAAACCTACATCTAAAGCGAACAAAGAGGGTAATGAATATTGACCAACGCATCGATGGAAAACAGTAAAACAACACACCATAAAATAAGCCGGAGGAATGTAAACCGTACCCCTATATTTGCAATTGAAAAATATATAAATGAAAAAAATAACACTTTTATTTTCGGCAGCTATTGGCTTTTCGGTGATGACTATGGCCCAATCCAACGGCTCACTAAAATTAGCCAAAGGCCAAAAGTACGTCGTGGAAAATAAACTCACCACCACCAGCAATACCCAAATACAGGGGCAATCAATGCAATCAAATGCAGATATCTCCACCGTTTATAATATTGAAGTAAAAGATAAAACAGATAACAACATCAATCTGTCCAATACCATTTCAAATATCAAATTGAATATGACTATGATGGGACAGAATATTAATTTTGACTCAGATAAAAAAGACGATATGAATGGCAATATCGGCAGTACACTGAAAGATTATATCAACCAGCCAAAGGATGTAATAGTTGATCATTCAGGGCGGGTAATTGCTTCCAAAACCGATACTTCGTCCGCAGCTGCTATTGCTTCGCAGCTTAATTTTGATGCTTCCGGATATGGCGCAGAACTTGCTTTTCTTGCATTACCGAAAAATGCAAAAGTCGGCGATACCTGGAGCGACGACTTTTCCGGCGATACGAGCATCAAAAAAACGACTACCTATACTATTAAAGATATTACTGCCAATGTAGCCACTGTTTCATTTACCGGAACAATTGCTTCACAAAAGTCAATTGAGCAGATGGGAGCGCAAATCAATACAAAAACAACCGGTAAAATCTCGGGCGAAGAGAAAGTAGATACAAAAACAGGGGTGGTTCAATCAAATACCTCTACTACAGATGCTTCAGGAACTGTAACCGCGATGGGCCAGGATTTTCCGACATCCACTAAATTAATTTCTGCTACAACGGTAAGGACGCTTTAAAAAAGTTAAGTTATAAAATCGAAGTTTGAATTTCTTTCAATATATTACCGGTTTTTTGCATTCGACATCAGCACTTACGTTAAACCAGATGACATTATTGTGAGATAATAGAACACTAGAGTTGAAGGGCAAAATTTCAAAAGTTAATTATTAAAGAATTAAAATGCCATCGCGGTAATTTCCAACATTTAAAGCATATCTTTGCGGCTAATTTTTATAAATAATACAACAAAATGGACAACAAAAACACAGGAACCGTTAAATTTTTCAATGCAGAAAAAGGATTCGGTTTTATCAAACACGATGATTCTTCTAAAGAAACATTTGTGCATGCAAGCGGATTAATTGATGAAATTAAAGAAAACGACAAAGTGGAATTTGACTTGCAAAATGGCAAAAAAGGAATGAATGCCGTTAATGTGAAATTAATCGGCTAAAATCGATATTTCAATGCAAAGGGCAACCAGCGGTTGCCCTTTTTTTATTTAATGGATTTTTGATTGGCATTAATTGTTCCTAAGTCTATAGTAAACAACAGTCTATTTTATTATCAATTTTTAATCAACCTATTAAAATCAGTTAAAGGAAGATGATGTTACGGTTAAGTTTTTGCCTTTGTCAATCTTCATTTCTTAAAATTGAAAGGTTATAAAAACTAAAGAGCGTCATTGTTGGTGATTGTCCATCGGTAAAACCGTCCGCACGAACACCAGAAAACGGCGGGAATGAGCTTTCAACAAAAAAATTTTTTTTGAACACCAATACAGGCACAATGCAAAGGGCAACCGACGGTTGCCCTTTTTTATTTGATGAATTTCTGATTGGTATGGATTGTTGCTCATGAAGGACGCTTGCACCCACTTCAAGGCTTCGGACATTCTGAAAAAACTTACCTGTTAATTCGCAGGGTTATTAAAATCAAAGATGCAGTAAACCAACAAAAACTAGCTATTCCTATTTACTATTTTCAAATTCTCTCCTGATAATGTTTAACGCGCCACCCGCTTTATACCATTCTATCTGCTGCTCGTTGTAAGTATGATTTACCGGGAATGAATCGGTGGTTCCATCTGCATGATGCAAACGAACTTCCAGTGGCTTGCCTTCCGCAAAAGTGGTTAATCCTATAATGTCTATACTATCATCTTCCTGCACTTTATTGTAATCTTCCTTATTAGCAAAAGTTACTCCCAGCAAACCTTGTTTCTTTAAATTGGTTTCGTGAATGCGGGCGAATGATTTTACGATCACTGCTTTTACGCCCAGGTGACGGGGTTCCATTGCGGCGTGCTCACGTGATGAGCCTTCCCCGTAATTTTCATCAGCTATAATTACTGATCCAATGCCCGCTGCTTTATAAGCTCTTTGTGTTTCCGGAAGCGCACCATAAGCTTCAGTTAATTGATTTTTTACCAAGTTTGTTTGTTCATTGAAAATATTAACCGCTCCTATCAAAAGATTGTTACTGATATTGTCGAGGTGTCCCCGGTATTTTAACCATGGGCCTGCCATAGAAATATGATCGGTCGTGCATTTACCTTTTGCTTTGATTAATAATTTCAGGCCGAGCAAATCAGACCCATTCCATGCTGCAAATGGTTCTAATATTTGTAGCCTGTCTGATGTGGGTGAAACAACTACCTCAATATCGCTTCCATCTTCTGCGGGTGCCTGAAATCCGGCATCTTCCACATCAAAACCTTTTAGCGGCATTTCAATTCCTTCAGGTTCTTTCAACTTTATTTTTTCGCCTTTTTCATTAGTCAGATAATCGGTGATGGGATTAAAAGTAAGCGAGCCCGCGATTGCTAACGCAGTAGTTATTTCAGGCGAAGCCACGAACGCGTGCGTGTTAGCATTACCGTCATTACGCTTTGCGAAATTGCGGTTGTACGATGTCAGTATAGAATTTTTCTTTGCGGGATCATTGGTATGACGCGCCCATTGTCCGATGCAAGGACCGCACGCGTTCGCTAAAACCACGCCGCCCATGTCTTCAAACATCGTTAAGTAGCCATCTCTTTCCACCGTATATCTTACCTGCTCCGATCCGGGTGTGATCGTAAACTCTGCTTTCGCTTTGATTCCATTATCCGATGCTTGTTTAGCGATAGATGCCGCCCTCGTAATATCTTCATAGGAAGAGTTGGTACAACTTCCGATCAATCCAACTTCCAGTTCTTCAGGCCAATGATTTTCTTTCACTGCTTCTGCGAATTTTGATATGGGCCACGCTAAATCCGGCGTGAATGGCCCGTTAATATACGGCTCCAGTTCAGATAAATTGATTTCAATTACCTGGTCAAAATATTTTTCAGGATTGTCATAAACTTCTTTATCCCCCGTGAGATCGTGCATTACTTTATCAGCCATCGATGACACTTCAGCGCGACCTGTTCCGCTTAAATAAGTCGCCATTTTTTCATCATATCCAAAGATGGAAGTAGTAGCGCCGATCTCTGCGCCCATGTTGCAAATGGTACCTTTACCTGTGCACGACAATGAAGTAGCGCCTTCGCCAAAATATTCTACGATAGCGCCTGTACCGCCTTTAACCGTAAGGATACCGGCCACTTTTAAAATGATATCTTTCGCTGATATCCAGCCACTTAATTTTTCTGTTAATTTTACACCGATCAGTTTCGGGAATTTTAATTCCCATGGTAAACCTGCCATTACATCGCAAGCATCAGCGCCGCCAACACCGATCGCTACCATTCCTAATCCACCGGCATTCACCGTGTGCGAATCGGTACCTATCATCATTGCTCCGGGGAATGCATAATTTTCTAAAACAACCTGGTGAATAATCCCTGCACCCGGTTTCCAAAAACCAATTCCATATTTATTAGAAACAGAAGCCAGGAAATCATACACTTCTTTATTTTGAGATTTAGCTCTTGAAAGATCTGCTTCAGCACCAACCTGAGCTTGAATCAAATGATCGCAATGGACAGTAGATGGTACGGAAACTTTTGTTCTTCCTGATTGCATAAATTGAAGCAGCGCCATTTGAGCCGTAGCATCCTGCATCGCCACCCTGTCCGGTGCAAAGGCTACATAATCTTTCCCTCTTTCAAAGGCGGTATCTACATTTCCGCGCCAAAGATGCGCATATAAAATCTTTTCTGTAAGCGTGAGCGGATGATTTACCACCTTTCGTGCCGCAGCAACTTTCTGCGAAAAACCGTTGTAAAAGCGGGTGATCATGTCGAGGTCAAAAACCATTGTGTCTTTTTTTTAATTATTAAATAAGATTTTAAAAATTTTTGCAAATGTAGTTAAAACCTAAACAGTATTTCTTGGGTTTTTGTTGATAGAGATTTTAGTATTTAAATGAAAGAAAATCTTTTTTCCGACAAAGGACATGGATTATTTTTCAATAAAAAATAAGAAAAATATGGAAAAAATTAATGCTGATGATTGCAATTTAAAAAAGATGCGCTGCTGCTAAATAATTCCAACGGATCTACCTCCGAGTCTATGAGTTACCAAGTCAACAACGACACGCTTTCAATACGTAAACTCTATGGCTAAAGCGACAATAGTTCTTCAGAATATGCTACCCATAAAATAGAGATAAAAGAAAAAAACTAATCAAAAACCCCCTAAATGACAATTGCCATGATCGCACAAACGCGTGGACTGGCTATGGTTTAGAAAAAATAGAGCCTGCCACTTAATAAGCAACGGATCAACCAAATGTTTTTGGTATTTTTTCGGTTAATATTTTTTAGATTTGTCCCATGTATAAGATAAAACACTTTATAGAATGGCAGGTGTTTGGCGTTTGTACGGCCATTGGCGAAAAAATGGGCGTTGCTACGTCAGCCATACGGAGATATTTTATTTACATCTCATTCCTTACTTTGGGTTCGCCCATTATCTTTTATCTCATTCTTGCTTTCTGGATGAATATAAAAAACTACATCAAAAATTCCCGGAGGAACCCCGTGCGCTATCTTTAGAAATCGACGGGAATGCGATTTAATTTGTTTAAGATTTGTTTAGAACAACTATAGGGTATCGTCAAATATCACTATCGAAACAAAAAGATTTCATTAAACTTTATTTACTTTAATCGTCAATTTTCTTTTTAGAAAGTTTCAGCACTTTCTGCGGGTGATACTCGTCTTAAGGTGAATTAGCAAAATAAATAATTTAGTAGCTTAGTAAGCAAAAGGCCACGTGTGATCGCTGCTACCAGTTAAATTTACCGGCAAAAACAACTAAATAGAAATCTGCCAAAAAACTCTATTTACTGTAGCCTGGATTTCCTGAACAAGTTTACTTTTTCTTTTTCACATGTGGATGCTTAGGCGCGGCTTTTGGTTGGGAAAATTCTATTTTCTTGTTCAAAAGAGAATTGGGATTTTCATTCGTGTTAATCTCTTCTTTGCTCATCTCTTCATTTTCCGCACTATTGAGTGAAGTCTCTGAGTCAAAATATCCTTCCATATCTTTGGCTTCATAAATATTGCGATTATATTTATTTCCGAGAACGATAATGGTAACGGAATCCTGGATCATTCGGATAAAAACAGCATTGTTTCCATGCCACCATCCATTGTGATAAATTATTTTTTTTCCGTTCGGATATACATTCATTCTCCATCCATACCCATAATTTCTGATACCCGGCTTTTCATTACTGTAAGGCGTAAATGCTTCTTCCAATGTTTGTTTAGAAAAAATTTCATTGGTATATAGCGCCTGGTCCCATTTTAGCAAATCCTCCGGCGTACTGTAAACATTTTTATCTCCAAAGCCGCAATCCAGGTAGGTAAATGCTTCCCTTCTTCCACGATAATCATATGAAGGCATGGCAGTAGCGCTATCTTTCTTGTGGTCGTAGATATAGGTATCTTTCATATTCAGAGGAGAAAAGAATTCCTGTTGTAAAAAATCAGCGAAAGATTCGCCGGATGCTTTTTCAATAATTAATCCTAACAAGGCAAAATTGGTATTGCAATACGCAAAATGCGTATCCGGCTGGCTCATTGGCTTGGGCTTGTATTTTATTAAATAAGTCAGCACATCTTCATTACTACATGCCTTTTTCTTGTTCCAACCAAGCTTATCCATGAAGTACAGATAATTAGGCAAACCGCTTCTGTGACTAAGCAACAACCTGATTTTTACATTATCATAAGGGAAGTCAGGAAAATATTTTTTGACATCATCATTTATATTCAACTTGCCCATTTGAGCAAGCTTTAATGTAGCCATAGCTGTAAATGTTTTTGAGACAGAAGCGATATGAAAAGCACTGTGTTTATTCAGCGAATCTCTTTTTGAAAGATCATAAAATCCATGATACTGTTCAAAGATCACTTCCCCTTTTTTTGCTACTAATATGCCGCCATTAAAGCCAGTTCGCAATAATTTGTTCTCGTAGAAATCTTTTATTTCTGCATAATAACGGTCAAAATCCTCCTTCGGAATTTTGCCGGGATCGGGTGCTTTATAACCAGTGGTATCAACAGTTACAGGTTTCGATTTAGAAGTGCCGGAATTGCAGGATGTTATCGCAGAAAAATAAGCCAGAAGAAATGCAGTAAAAAAAATTATTCGTCTCATCAAAAAATATTCAAGGATTTAGGGATTATATTTGCAATATTACATTACAAATTTAATATGGCTGACAAAAAAATAACAAGTTATCCCAAAGAGAAAATAAATATTCTTTTTTTAGAAAACATTAGCAAAACTGCAACAGAAAAATTTATTGACACCGGATATTCATCGGTAAAAAGAATATCCGGAGCGCTAACCGAAAGCGAGCTGATCAAAGAGATAAAAAATGTTCATTTATTGGGCATTCGTTCTAAAACAAAAGTAACCGAGGCGGTTTTAAAAAATGCAAAAAAACTACAGGCGATCGGATGTTTTTGTATTGGTACCAGCCAGGTGGATATAGAAGCAGCCACCGAAAAAGGCGTTGCTGTTTTCAATGCACCTTATTCAAACACACGCTCAGTGGCTGAGCTGGTAATCGCTTTATCCGTTCTGCTCATCCGTAAAATACCAGACAAAAATAAAGCAGCTCATGAAGGTATTTGGATGAAAGATTCTGCCGGAAGTCATGAGATACGCGGAAAAGTACTTGGCATTGTCGGCTACGGAAATATAGGCTCGCAGGTAAGTGTGCTGGCAGAGGCTATGGGAATGAAAGTGATTTTTTACGACTCAGAAACCAAGATGCCTCTTGGAAATGCAGAGGCTAAAAAATCATTGAAAGAGTTGATGAAAGTTGCAGATATTATTACCCTTCACGTCCCGGATCTTCCGTCTACCCGCAACATGATTCATGAAGCCAATCTAAAATATTGTAAAAAGACGGCTATACTTATTAACTATGCAAGGGGCAAAGTAGTGGATCTTGATGCGTTAAGAAATGCTTTGGTGAATAATGACCTTGGCGGCGCAGCTATCGATGTGTTTCCATTAGAACCCGTAAAAAACGGAGATAAATTCACTTCTCCGTTGCAGGGATTAAGCAACGTGATCTTAACGCCACATATCGGAGGATCTACAGAAGAGGCGCAAACAAACATAGGTGAAGATGTAAGTAATAAATTATTTAACTTCCTCGAAATGGGGATCACCACTGGTTCTCATTCTGTACCTCCTTTGAATCTTCCTTTGCATGAAAATTCCCATCGTATTCTGCACATACACAAAAATGTGCCGGGTGTATTATCTCAGATTAATACGCTTCTTTCGTCACATAAGATCAATATTCTCGGCCAGTATCTAAAAACAAATGAAGAGATAGGCTATGTAGTTCTTGACGTGAATAAAGGCCTTTCAGAAGAAGCCCTGGAGTTACTAAAGGAAGTAAAGGAAACGATCAAGGTGAGGCTGCTTTATTAAGAATCAGGTGATAATCTTTTAGAGAACATATCGTTTGTGAAAGAATTTCAAGAGAATTACTTCATAGTTGGCAACAATATTGATGTAAATAAATAAACGCGGGCTGTTATAGATCGCTTCCTTTGGTATTTTAGATTGCGACCTTATCATCATTCAGTCGGTGCAAAAATCTTGATAATGAAAACACATTTTCTACGCGCCGAGTGGAACAACCTCATTATGGCAAACTATATTGTTCCAAAAGAATTATTGTTGCCATACATCCCTCATAAAACTGAATTGGGTTTTTTCGAAGGCAATGCCTATGTGAGCCTCGTCGGGTTCAAATTTTTAAACACAAAAGTGTTTGGTTTCAGCGTCCCCATGCACGTAAATTTCGAAAAAGTAAACCTTCGTTTTTATGTAAAATATAATGATCATGGATTTATAAAAAGAGGTGTGGTATTTATAAAAGAAATAGTACCCAAAATAGGGATTTCATTAATTGTTAATAATTTATACACCGAAAAATATGCCACCATGAACATGAAGCATTTTAATGTTGATAATGGCGAAAACCTTGAAGCGGGGTACGAATGGAATTATAAAAATAAATGGAATAAATTAAGCACCGTCGCGAATAAAAGATCAAAAAAAATTGTTCCCAACAGTTGTTAATATTTTTTTACTGATCACTATTGGGACTACCTAAAAATGAACGATACCAAGACTTACGAATACAATATCGAACATACTCCCTGGGAGACATTAAAAGTAATTTCTTATAATGTAGAATGCGATTTTAAAGCTTTATATGGTGATGAATTTGCTTTTTTAATAACGCAGATCCCGCGTCTGTATTTATGACAAAAGGCTCAGAAATAAGGATACACAACAAGAAAATCATAGAATGATTAATACCATTTTAGCATGTGTTAGATCTCGGTGATGGCTACTTTTTAAAAAAATGTGCGAGTTGAATTAAACTTTTGCATCGCTGTACACAGTAAAAGAACAAATAATCCAGATTCCCATTTGCTGTGTTCAACTCCTAAGTGCAACGCCCTACCTTTCAATAGTGAAAATACGTCATCAGCGAAAAGCATTTTACAACCCCAATAGAAATTGCATTGTATCTACTCCGTCTGCATAGTCGAACAAGCCGGGTTGCTGTGTTTTTCCAAAGGGGATATTATCTTCCCCTGCTATACACTGGATATTTGCATCGTTGCGCAATTCTTGTAACACCTCATTCTTATTTTTATAGAAGGAATAATGAAGTTCACTCACCGGTGAAAATACCACTTCATTTTCTACGAGAATCAGACTTTCATTAGCCATATAAAATTTATTATTCATTATCAGTAAAGTCAGATTGTAGTCATAATTATTTTTGTATTTGGGCATTTCTGATAAGTAATCGTATTTCTTAAAGGCATTTAATAACATCACGAAATCATATCCTTGCGGCACATATAATTTGGTCACATTTCTACATCCCATGCCAAAATAAAAATAGACATCATCCGCAAGCGATGTAAGTTGACCTAGCGTTTCATTGCCCTTCAACAAGGCTACTGATGTTTTATTATTCCTGATCAGCGATGGATATTTCCCGAAATAATATTGAAAATATCTTGCGGAATTGTTGCTGCCCGTAGCAACGTACGCATCACAATCCTTAAGCATTGATGAAATCCTAACCACCTCCGAAACCTGGACATTCCACTCGCTCAGTTTTTCGATTATGTGAGTTAAGAGGACATCATCTTTTTCCGATAGCTTTATTAATTGATGATGCCCGGCAATAAACGCGCACAAGAAATCGTGAAATCCAACAAGAGGAATATTTCCAGCCATCACAATTCCAATTGTCTGCGGTTGTACGTTATCGTCAATATGATAGTAGCTTATCCATGCGCTTAACAAATCTAAGTCCAGATAAAACCGGCAGATATTAGCAACTGACAGATCGACAAATTCCTCTACAAACCATTTGTTTTTTTCGAAAGCCTTTTGTTTTACGGCCTTGAAGTCATCGTTATGTTCTTCTAAATACTTTTTCAACTTTACCAATAAGGTAATTCTTTCCGCTAAATTCATGTTGGTAAAATTATCTCTTTATATTTGTATCAAAATTAAACAAGGCAAATTTCGTTAATAATTTCAGCCTAATAAACGATCAAACATTATAAAATGGCAATAAAAATAACAGACGAATGTATCAACTGCGGCGCTTGCGAACCCGAATGCCCAAATAACGCGATTTATGAAGGCGGGGTAGAATGGGCGATAGAAGATGGAACCACCGTAAAAGGACCTATAACATTGAAGGATGGAAGTGTTATAGACTCATCGCAGCGTAATGAACCCATTGCTACTGACATCTACTATATCGTGCCCGATAAGTGTACAGAATGCCAGGGCTTTCACGAAGAGCCACAATGCGCCGCGGTGTGCCCCGTAGATTGCTGCGTTCCTGACGAAATGTACCAGGAAACAGTTGAAGAATTGTTAGAAAAAAAGGATAAATTGCATGTATAACTTTTTGATGGCGTAACAGCCTAATCTTGCAGGTGATATTTCCTGTACACGGCGAGGGTATTTTAATCAATACTTTCGCCTTTTTTGTAAAGAATGAAAGTCAATAGACATATCTTTTCCGTTTCAATGCTTTTTTTAATAGTCGCTTTATTATTCACATCATGTGAAGAAAAAAAACAAGCGTCAAAAACAATTAGTACAGATGAAATAATGAATGCTGATATTGCCTTCTCAGACATGAGCAGACAGATTGGTATGAAGAAAGCATTTCTTCAATACATTGACGACGAGGGTGTATTGTTGCGGCCAGATCGCCTTCCAATCATTGGCGCTGATGCTATAGATTTTATCAGCGTTCTGAGCGATACAGCTTATAAACTTTCCTGGAAACCGATGCATGCCGAGATTGCTAAGTCCGGAGACCTGGGCTACACTTACGGCATTTATCAACTAAAAATAAAAGATACCACATTGAAAGGAACTTACGTTAACATCTGGAAAAAAGAGAGTGACGGCGAATGGAAATTTGTGGTTAACAGTAATAATCCGGGAGTTGGTAACCATTAATAAGTAATGAGTCATCAGAGATCACTGGTTTTAAAAGAGGAAAAAATATATTTACTTTACAAAAACATCCGATAGTATTTATGAAACCAAAGATTGCGTTTGTCACTGGCGGTTATTCCGGCGAAGCCGAAATATCTTACTTAACTGCGAAGACAATCGAAAAAAATATTGATCCCGAAAAATTTGATCATTATAAAATTGATATTACCAAAGAAGGCTGGTTTTATCAATTACCCTCTGGCGAAAAAATGCCGGTTGACAAAAATGATTTTTCGCTTTTAATTAATGGAGAAAAAAATCATTTTGATGCCGTGTTGAATGGAATACACGGTACGCCCGGAGAAGATGGAAAACTGCAGGGCTATTTTGACATGTTGCATATCCCTTACACTTCCTGCGACTGCGCCATCTCAGCGCTTACTTTTAATAAAAGATATACGGTAGCTGTGGCTTCTTTTTCAGGAATTAAAGTGGCAAACTCAGTGTTATTATTTAAAAACGATTACCACAGCCCTGATGAACAGGTACGCAATTTGAAATTCCCGGTATTTGTAAAGCCCAATAACGGCGGCTCCAGCATCGGCATGAGCAAAGTAAACTCACCTTCAGAAGAGTTGGGTGCAGCCATTGAAAAAGCTTTTAAAGAAGACGACCAGGTATTGGTAGAAGAATTTATAAAGGGAAGGGAATTTACAATAGGCGTATTTCGATCTAAAGGAAAAACAATTGCATTGCCCATAACAGAGGTAATTAGCAAAAAAGAATTTTTTGATTACGAAGCAAAGTACCTGGGTGCGAGCCAGGAAATAACGCCTGCAGAAATTAACGACAGCCTTACCACTCAAATAAAACAAGAAGCTGTAAAAATTTATCAAATTTTTAATTGCAAAGGAATTATAAGAATAGATTTTATTTACAATGAGGAAGAAGGGGAGCCTTATATGCTGGAAATAAATACCGTACCGGGACAAACAGAAGCGAGCCTGGTGCCGCAGCAAGTAAAGGCTATGGGCTGGAACCTGATGGATTTTTATACGGCGTTGATAGAAGAGTGTTTGCCCCGATAATTTTATTAAATTGCATCACCTATTTTTTCACTTATATTTTGAATGTGTTTAAATTTATAGCCCGCCAAAGTTTTCTTGTAAATCTACTTGTAGCCATTGCTTTGGTTTTCCTCGTTGGAGTAATATTTTTTCTGTCGCTGGGCTGGATTACGCATCATGGCGAATCATTGAAAGTGCCTGATGTGATCGGAAAAAATGTAGATTCGGCGACTGACCTTTTGGAAAAGCAAGGTTTTGACGTAGTTATTACAGATTCAATTTTTACAGACACGGTGGCATTGAATATTGTAAAAAAGCAATTACCCGACCCAAATGCTACGGTAAAAGTAAACCGCACTGTATTTTTGAATGTAAATCCCAAGGCTTTGCCGATGGTAGAAATGCCTAAATTAGAAGGGTTGAGTTTTCGTTTTGCGTTAGATAATCTTACAAAAAACCACTTAAAATTGGGTGATACATCTTACCGCCCTGACTTCATGAAGGGTTCTATTTTAGAGCAACGATATCAAGGTTCGGAAATAAAACCGGGTACTCCTGTAAAATGGGGGTCCGCAATTGACGTGGTCATTGGTGGTGGGCTGGTTGCAAGAAAGATTGTCGTTCCTGATTTAACTGGCTTAACCGTTTCAGCAGCCAGGAATGTTCTAAATAACCAAGGCATTTTATTAGCTGCTATCCTTACATCAGGAACCGTAACGGATACGGCCAATGCTTTTATTTTCAGACAAAACCCACCGGCCGCTGGTTCTGATAACGCTCCTGCCTATATACAACCGGGTCAAACGATGGATATCTGGATACAAGTTGATCGTCCCGTTTTAGATACATTAAAAATAGATAGTTCACACTTAGTAAAATAAAAACAGCATGACAAACATAACACCCGAAGAAGTAAAAAAGAGATTGGATGCGGGGGAAAAATTAAACCTTGTAGATGTTCGCCAGCCCGAAGAAACCGAAGAATTTAATATCGGTGGTATCGCCTTACCGTTAGGAGACCTACAAAGCATGCAGACCGAAAAAATAGATGACCTAAAAAATGAAGAAGTCATTTGCTATTGCCGTAGCGGAAAACGAAGCGCAACAGCAGCTTTATTCATGGAACAAATGGGCTTTACTAATGTAAAAAACTTAGCCGGAGGAATGCTTGCCTGGCAGCAGCTGAATCAAAATTCGTTGTAAATGTTTGTTTACTGGTGAAGAAGAAATGTCTCAGAAATCTTAACTCGTTAATTGTTTGGCCGCCTTTCAAATAATTAAAACACTGTAAAGCAACCTGCCGCCGCCAAAAGCATGTAAATTTTCTGGATTCTTCTTTTGATAAATATCGTATCAAAATTGAAATACGATAAAAATAAAACTCAACTTTGACGAAAGTCGGGAATCCAATTACTGTTTTCAATTTCAACAGATTTGGGACCCATAATCGTGTTAAGGCCAAACGTAATTTTTCATATCCTGACTTTCTATTTTTTTAATAAATATGGTTGAATAATTTTTTGCCAGATAGCGTATCCTTTTGCATTCATGTGAAGGCCGTCTTCAAGAAAAATATCTTTCATCGGCATACCAACTTTATCCAGCATCGAGTGATAAACATCTATAAAAGCCGCATCTTTTTTACCCTTCAAAAATTTCTTAATTAATGAATTTGCTTTAGCCATTTCGGGCATTAGTTTTTCCCGGTTCAGACTGGGTTTTATGGATACAAATGAAATATTAGTTTTTGGAATTTTATTTCTAATCAAATAGAACATAGTTTTAAAGCGGTTCAAAACAGAATCCGCATTTATCTTATCCGAGGATGCCACATCATTATCTCCTTCATAAATAACTATTTGACGGGGAAAATAAGGGAATGCAATTTCATCCAGGTAACGAATGGCGTCAGGAAAAGTAGAACCTCCAAAGCCACGATTGATAATAGGATAACCTGGAAAATATTCCTGAACATCCGTCCATTTTTTAAACGAAGAACTGCCCAGGAAAAGAATAGCGTATGTAGGAGGAAAGTGAAGACTGTCTTCTTTTTTAAAATTCTGTATCTCGGAATAGAACGGAGCGTCCTGTGCTTTAACAAATCCGAAACAACAAACGAAAAACAACAGCAGACTGATTTTTTTTAAAGACATATCAAGTTTTTTTTCTTAAAAAAGTACTGGGTAAATTTATAATTTTTTGAAGCCATCCAAATCAATATTTATTAGGCAATAAAATAACATCACCCGAACTCTATCTAACTTATTGCAATTGAGTTTGCCGCTATCCAACCGCTCGTCCACGCGTGTTGAAAATTATAGCCGCCGGTGATACCATCCACATCGATAATTTCTCCTGCAAAAAACAGGTTGTGCACTAATTTACTTTGCATCGAATTGGCATCAATTTCATTTAATTTAATTCCGCCAGCGGTTACGAACTCTTCTTTGAAAGTGGTTTTTCCCTGGACCCGAAACTGCTGATTGCACAATTGTTTGGCCAGTTGATTTTGTTGTTTCGCAGGCAGATCAGCCCAGCGTATTTCTAAATTAATTTCGCATTGCTGTAGATGATATTCCCACAACCGTTGAGGAAGAGCAAAAGGATTTTTATTGTAAATTTTTTTTGAAGCTAATTCCTGCCTTAATAATTTTAGTCTTTCTAAGAGAGAATTTTCATGATAATCAGTAAGCCAGTTGATAGAAATTGAAAAATCGTAATTCCGGAGAAAAAGTTCTTTTGCTGCAAAGGCGGATAGTTTTAAAACTGCGGGGCCGCTAAATCCCCAATGAGTAATTAGCATGGGGCCTGATTGCGAAAACTTTGTTCCATTTATTTTAACCTGCGCATTTTCCACCGATACACCCATCAATTCCGATATTGGATTTTTGGGAACATTGAGCGTAAAGAGAGATGGGACAGGGCTTTCAAAAGAATGGCCCAATTCGGTAAGCCATGTATAATGTTCTGGCTTATGAAATCCTCCGCAAGCGATACAAACAAAATCGGCTTCTAAAATGATTCCATCTTTTGAAAATAATTGGAATTGACTTTGACCTGTATTGGCAGATTTTTTTTCAATCTTTGCTATTTCACGATTCATTAAAATTTCGACATGACTTTTGTTAGCTTCCTGCATCAAGCAATTAATAATTGTTTCAGAAGAATTACTTTCAGGAAACATTCTGCCATCGCTTTCTGTTTTTAATTTTACGTTTCTTTTTCCAAACCACTCAATAGTGTCTGTTGTGAAAAAATGATGGAAAGCTTGTTTCAAAAACTTTTCTCCTCGTGGATATTTCTTGATCATTTCTGAAATGCTGTCGCAGGCATGGGTAACATTACACCGGCCACCACCGCTCACTCGTACTTTGCTTAATAATTTATTTGATTTTTCAATGATCGTTACTCTCAGCTCCGGATTTTTTTCGGCTGCATTAATGGCACAAAAAAATCCGGCCGCGCCTCCTCCAATAATAATTAATTTTTTTTGTTGCGTCATAACCAGGCAAGGCGTTGAAATTTATTTTAGAATATTTTCAAAGTGGGTAGCCGAAAATACCGTCTAATGCGTTAAGAGGAATTCTTATCGATGCGATCAAAACGCATTCATAAAGATAGTGTGTAACTGCTTTGTAAAAACTAATAAACGAAGAAATAATAGGATTTTGTAATCCAATTAATAGTCAGAGCACAGATTGGCATTTGCTTTTTCAGCAGCTTCGATTTTGTCAAACGAAGAAAGAATATCCGCTTTATTTTTTCTCACGCATATTGTGTGCTCGTAATGAGCTGCAGGCTTCCCATCAGCGGTTCGAATGGTCCAGCCATCCTTGTCTGTAAAGACTTCCTTTACCCCCAGGTTAATCATTGGTTCTATCGCTATCACAAGGCCGTCTTTCAATTTACTTCCTTTACCTCTCTTTCCATAATTAGGTACTTGCGGGTCTTCGTGCAATTCTTTTCCAAGACCATGACCTACCAATTCGCGCACCACACCGTAGCCACTCCGCTCTGTATAATCCTGAACGGCAAAAGATATATCGCCTATACGATTTCCAACCACAGCTTTTTCAATCCCTTTATAGAGCGATTCTTTGGTGACACGCATTAACTGCTTTACTTCATCCTTTATCTCACCTATCGCAAATGTATAAGCGCTATCGCCATGATATCCTTTTTTTAGCGCGCCGCAGTCGATGGAAATAATATCTCCGTCCTTTAATTCGTCTTTCGTAGGGAAGCCGTGTACTACCGCATCATTAACGGAAATACAGCAACAATAAGGAAAGCCATGATAATTTTTAAAATTAGGAACTGCCCCGTGGTCCATAATATATTCATCGGCTTTATCATTCAACTCCAAAGTGGAAATACCTGGCTTTATTAAGGCAGCCACGTGCGCGATCGCATCATTCACGATTATACAACTTTGCCTTATAAGCTCTACCTCTGCATTTGATTTATAGTAAATCATTTTTTTATAGATTTTAAAAACCCCGGCGTATCAAGGCCAGGGTTTGCAAATTATTTTTTATTTAAAAAGACCATTTTAAATGCCTCCTGTAATGCCTGGGGCTGATGTTGTTTGCCTACCCTGTATGCGGCCACTGCTCATCAATCCATCGTATTGACGCATCAATAATTGTGTTTCTATTTGCTGCAGTGTATCTAGTACTACTGCTACCATGATCAATAATGAAGTACCCCCGTAGAAAGTTGCAAAAGACTGGGTAACCCCCAACAACTGCATAATCCCGGGTAAAATTCCTACAATAGCTAACAGCACAGAACCTGGCAAAGTAATTCTATCCATAATAGTGCCGATATAATCTGTTGTCGGCTGACCAGGTTTAACGCCCGGTATAAAACCATTATTACGTTTGAGATCGTCAGACATCTGTTTGGGATTAAAAATCAGAGAGGTATAAACAAACGTGAAACCAATCGTCATAATACCATATACCAACATATAAACGCCATTAGTTGGATCCGTAAAATAGCTGGCCCAATTTTTACCTGTCGTCTGGAATCCAGCAAAAATAGTTGGCAAAAACATGATCGCTTGTGCGAAGATGATAGGCATTACACCTGCTGCATTTACTTTTAATGGAAGAAATTGTCTTGCACCACCGAATTGTCTGTTGCCCACAATTTGTTTTGCATAATTGACCGGTACTTTTCTAACTCCTTGTACCAAGACAATCAATCCTAAAATCACTGCAATGAAAGCAGCTATTTCGATAAGGAATATCAATAAACCACCCCCACCGTGTGTTTGCTTTGCAGTAAACTCCTGCATAAATGATTGAGGAAGGCGGGCCAAAATCCCGATCATGATAATTAAAGAAGTACCATTGCCTAATCCTTTATCAGTAATTTTTTCACCAAGCCACATTACAAACATGGTGCCTGCAGTAAGAAGAAAAACAGTTGATACCCAGAAGAAAGGCTTATAAGCAGCGAGCAATGCCGCCCCGCTGGAATTTTCTAAGAATCCGATATATGCAGCAGCCTGAAATGCAGTAACAATAACGGTAAGATACCGTGTCCACTGATTTATTTTTTTCTGACCGCTTTCGCCTTCTTTCTGAACTTTCTGAATTTGCGGCACCAACACAGTCACCAATTGCATAAAGATAGAAGCCGAAATGTAGGGCATAATCCCTAATGCAAAAATAGATGCTTTTGCAAATGCTCCACCAACAAAAGCGTCCAGAAGTCCAAGCATACCGCCTTGTGCGCTGTTGGCCAGGTTAGAAAGTTTATTAGGATCTATTCCGGGAAGAACAATATAAGAGCCTACCCTGTAAACTAAAATGAGCGATAAAGTCACTATGATCTTGCTTCTTAGTTCCTCTATCGTCCAGATGTTTTTAAGTGTTGTAATGAATTTCTTCACAGAATTATACTGATTTATTTATTTGCAATTGAGAATCGGATTGCAAATATCAATTAATTATTTTATTATTTCAATAGAACCTCCGGCAGCTTCAATCGCACCTTTGGCTTTTTCGCTTACCGCGTTTACTTTAAATGGAATTTTTGCTTTTAATATACCATTTCCTAAAATCTTTACTCTATCATTTTGGCTGATAAGATTATTGATATAAAGATTTTCAGGAGTAAACTCTTTAAGCTCGTGTTTCTCTATCAACTGGTCTATTTGCCCAAGATTAAATACTTTATACTCAATGCGATTGGCATTCTTAAATCCTCTTTTAGGTATTCTTCTCTGGATTGGCATCTGGCCACCTTCGTGTGCCATCTTAATTTTATAACCTGCGCGGCTTTGTCCGCCCTTATTACCCTTGGTAGAAGTTCCACCTTTACCGGATGCCTCACCACGGCCTAATCTTTTTATTTTGTGTGTTGCGCCTTTTGCAGGTCTTAAATTTTGAATTTGCATTGTACTTTTTTTGAACTTAACGCCCCAGGTACCCAGAGCTCGCTGTTATTAAAATATAAAAAAAAGAAACCGGCTTAAGCCAGTTCTTCTACTTTTACTAAATGTTCTACTTTTTTTACCATACCCAAAATTTGTGGCGTGGCTTCTACTTCTTTCGAAGCATGCATTTTTTTAAGCCCCAATGCTCTAAGGGTAAGTTTTTGACGCTCCGAACGATCAATACCACTTTTAACTTGCGTAATTTTTATCTTTTTCATAATTCTATATTGGAAGTCTTATCCGTTAAACACTTTTTTTAAAGAAAGATTTCTTGTTTTCGCTATCGATGAAGGCTCTCTTAACATCGCCAACGCTTTTACAGTTGCTTTTACCACATTATGAGGATTAGCTGAACCAAGAGATTTAGCCAACACATCAGTAATTCCTGCGCTTTCCAAAACAGCTCTCATGCTTCCTCCCGCAATTACACCGGTACCCTGAGCAGCAGGCTTAATAAGCACTTTCGCAGCTCCATCTTTACACCACTGTTCGTGAGGGATAGTACCATGCAACAAAGGAATTTTGATGAGATTCTTTTTTGCATCATCGATCCCTTTTAAAATCGCTTCCTGAACTTCCTTAGCTTTTCCAAGGCCATGTCCTACTACTCCGTTCTCGTTGCCAACGACCACTATAGCCGAAAAACTAAATGCCCGTCCACCCTTGGTTGTTTTTACTACACGGTTAATAGATACCACTTTCTCTTTTAATTCAAGATCAGCGCCTTTAATCTTTTGTGTGTTTGATTTGAACATTATAACTGTTTATAATTTTTATTATTAAAACGTAAGCCTAATAGCTTTTCAATCTTAAAATTTTAAGCCACCCTCTCTGGCTCCCTCAGCCACTGCTTTTATTCTTCCATGGTACAAATAACCACTGCGATCAAATATCACTTCGCTAATACCAAGCTCCTGCGATTTTTTTGCTATTGCTTCGCCTACCATTTTACTGGTGTCCACTTTGTTTCCCTTTTGTGCAGCAATATCTTTTTGACGTGAAGATGCTGACGCGATAGTAGCACCATTCGCATCATCTATTAGCTGAACATAAATATCTTTATTGCTCCTAAAAACACTCAGACGAGGCCTTGCAGGTGATCCGCTTATCTTCTTGCGAATACGATACCTTATCTTTTGACGTGCACTTACTTTTGAGTTCATTTTATTCTATTTTATATCTCCGATACTGCCGGAAAATTATTTTATTATTTTGTTCAGCATGATGGCTGAATAAAAATTCTGATTATTTGTTTGCCTACTAAGCTTAACCGAAAATTATTTACCAGCCGCTTTACCAGCTTTTCTTCTCAATATTTCGCCTTCAAATTTCACACCTTTTCCTTTGTATGGTTCCGGCTTGCGCAAACTTCTAATCTTTGCTGCTACCTGTCCGAGTAATTGCTTATCAGCACTGGTAAGAATCACTTTAGGGTTTTTACCTTTTTCCTGGGCAGTAGCAATGGTAAGTTCTTTGGGTATTTCAACAAGAATATTGTGAGAATATCCTAAAGAAAGATCAAGCAAGTTTCCCTGGCTGGCAGCTTTATAACCCACACCCACCAATTCCAGCGTTTTTGTGTATCCATCGGAAACGCCAATCACCATATTATTCAACAGGGAACGATATAAGCCGTGCATCGCTTTGTGACGTATCTGATCGGTGGGACGAGTCAGTTGGATCTTATCATCCTTCACCTCTACTTTAATGTCAGGATTAATGGCCTGTTTTAATTCGCCCTTTGGGCCTTTTACAGTGATCACATTATCCGAACCAACATTAACAGTTACGCCCTTTGCGATTTTTACTGGGTTTTTTCCTATTCTTGACATAGCCGGTTTT
>DATCFI010000111.1:0-30808 GCA_036509585.1 Hanamia sp.
GCAGGGATGCTGGTGATGCCATAGTTAACACTTAACTGGGGATTTTGATCCACATTTACTTTTCCGATATTCACCTGTCCATCGTATTCTTTTGCCAGTTCTTCTACTACCGGGCCGATAGCGCGGCATGGGCCACACCATTCTGCCCAAAAGTCTATCATAGTTAATTTATCTGAATCCAAAACTTTTTCCTGGAAGTTCGTGTCGGTATATTCCTGAGCCATAATTAAAATTTTATTGATTTAAAAATTGATTTATAAGTTGTTTCATTGTCATTAAGCGTGCAAAGTTACAGCCAATATTTTTTATATGATGAAATGGCATATCCACACTATGTTAATTCTACCAGTATGTCTAATTCGGGCTTTTGTTGCAGGTAACTCGCCAATTCGTCATTCATTTCAAACCCTTTTTCCATGGAGTACATCCCAAATTTCACCCTGGCTGCAGGCTCGTTGATGCAAAATTTCAAGGTCGCGCTGCCGGGATGATGTTGTACATTTTCACCAATAAATTCAATCATCTCCTTCGAAACGGATTGCGGGTGCATTTCAATTTGCAACTTTTTAGTCCCGGTTCTCATCAACGATTCCAACAAATTAATGCTACTGATCCTGAATTCATAGGGGGAAGTCTGGTAGCGCTGCGTGAATGCACCGGTAAGGTAAACCACCATTCCGGGTTCCAGGTAGTTATTAAACTTCACGTAATCCTCGCTCCATAGCATGACTTCCATCTTGGATGTGTAATCTTCCAGCACCAGTACTCCAAACTTGTTTCCTTTTTTTGATACACGATGCTGGCCTTCCGTAACCAATCCGGCAATTCTAAATTGCCTTCCTGGATTGGGATTGAGTTTCACTGCTTCTTTAAATTCATTAAAATCAGCGATAGTATCAATTCTATAATGCTGCAACTGAAACTTGTAATTGTCTAACGGATGGCCGCTCAGGTACATTCCTATCACGGCTTTCTCATTGTCAAGCAACGTAACCAACGGCCATGCCTCGCATTCCGGAATCGTAGGTGGCGTTACTTCAGCCATTTGCAGGTCGCCAAACAAAGTGTTTACATTGTTATGAAGCTGGGCCTGGTATTGGTTGCCGAATTTGATTATTTTTTCCAGGGAATTAATATGCTCACCCGGAATCAAAAAGAAAAACTGCGCCCTGTGAAAATCAGAAAAACAGTCGAAACCACCAGCATAAGCAATGCTTTCCAGCGATTTTTTGTTCACCGTTCTCTGGTTTACTCTTTTTATCATATCAAAGATGGAGGTAAACGTGCCGCGCTTATCTCGTTCTTCAATGATGTTTTCGATAGCCGCTTCTCCTACGCCTTTCATACCGCTGAACCCAAACCTGATCTCTCCTTTTTTATTTACCGCAAATCCTTTTTGGGATTCATTGATGTCAGGCCCCAATACGGTTAATCCCATGCGTCTGCATTCTTCCATGAAGAAAGTAATCTTGTCTATCGCTCCCGCGTGATTGAGCACAGCCGCCATATATTCACTCGGGTAATGCGCCTTCAGGTAAGCAGTTTGATAAGCCACAAACGCATAACAAGTAGAATGCGATTTATTAAAAGCGTATTGCGCAAAAGCTTCCCAGTCACTCCATATTTTATCTAATTTACTTACGGGGTGATTGTTCTTTTTGGCGCCTTCAATGAATTGCTCTTTCATCTTATCCAGCACTGCGCGTTGCTTCTTTCCCATCGCCTTACGAAGAACGTCCGCATCGCCCTTGCTGAATCCTGCCAGTTTTTGCGACAGCAGCATCACCTGTTCCTGGTACACGGTAATACCATAAGTATCTTTCAAAAACTCTTCCATTTCCGGCAGGTCATAAACTATTTCCTGCCTTCCATGTTTACGTTCGATATAAGCAGGAATGTAAGCGATAGGCCCTGGACGATACAAGGCGTTCATCGCAATGAGATCATCAAATTTATCAGGCTTTAAGTCCCTTAAATGTTTCTGCATTCCCGGGCTTTCAAACTGGAATGTACCGTTGGTTTCGGCGCGCTGAAATAATTGATACGTTAGTTCGTCATCCAGGGGAAGATCATCCAACACTATTTCTACCCCATGATTTCTTTTGATAAGTGAAAGAGCAGTCTTTAAAATACTCAAGGTTTTTAAACCGAGAAAATCCATTTTCAACACACCAGCGCTTTCGATATTGCTGCCATCTATTTGCGTAAGCCACAGCTCAGAATCCTTGGAAGTGGCCACAGGAATGAGTTCCATCAGGTCTTGAGGAGCGATGATGATAGCCGAAGCGTGGATGCCTGTATTTCTTACTGACCCTTCTAATATTTCCGCTTCGTGCAACACCCTGCTTCGTATATCATCGCCATTATATATTTCCCGTATCTTTTGAATATTGATAAGATCATCCGGACCTACACCTTCTTCTGTGAGCGATTTAGGTCCGGTGAGTGGCGCCTTCAACACCTTCTTTAAGGAAGTACCGGGTTTATCAGGAATTAATTTTGCCAGTGCGTTACTTTCAAACAAAGGAAGATCCATTACGCGGGCCACGTCTTTGATACTCATTTTGGCCGCCATTGTGCCATAAGTAATGATCTGTGCCACCTGGTTTTTGCCATATTTATCCACTACATAGTCCAGCACTTTCTGGCGTCCTTCATCATCGAAATCGGTATCTATATCCGGCATCGATTTACGATCAGGATTCAAAAACCTTTCAAAAAGTAAATTGTATTTTATGGGATCTATGTTGGTGATCTCAATGCAGTAAGCCACTACCGAGCCAGCCGCGGAGCCTCTTCCCGGACCCACAAAAACGCCGAGGTTTTTCCCTGCCTTAATAAAATCGCTCACGATTAAAAAATATCCGGCAAACCCCATCGTCTTGATGGTAAACAATTCAAAATTGATGCGCTCTTCTATTTCGGGCGTGATGGTTTGATATCGTTTTTTGGCGCCCGTCCATGTAAGGTGTTCGAGAAAAGCCTCCTGGTTTGGGAATTCGGGCGGAACCGGAAAATGCGGGATCAGGATATCTCTTTTAAGATCCAGCACTTCTATCTTATCAATTACTTCATTTGTATTGTCCAACGCCTGAGGCAGATCGTTAAAAACCGACTGCATTTCGTTGGTATTTTTCAAAAAAAACTGGTCGTTGGGAAATGCAAAACGTTTGTTCTTTGTTATTACATCATCATCCGAAAATTCCCGCAAGGCTGGTGTGGCCTGTGTTTCACCGGTGTTAATGCAAAGAAGGATATCATGCGCGTTAAAATCTTTTTGATCTACATAATGGGAATCGTTGCTCGCGATAATTTTGACATCATATTTTTTCGCGAATTTCAAGAGCACTTTATTCACTTTTTCCTGGTCGGGAATCCCATGCCTTTGTAATTCTACATAATAATCTTTCTGAAAAATATTGAGCCACCATTTGAATTCATTTTCTCCTTCTGCTTCGCCTTTTTTTAATATGGTTTGAGGCACCAAAGCGCCAAGGCAACAGGTGGTAGCAATAAGGCCTTTGTGGTATTTATGAATGAGTTCTTTATCAATACGCGGATATTTTGAATACAATCCTTCTATGTAACCGAGCGATGTCAGTTTAGAAAGATTTTTATAACCTTCCGCATCTTTTGCCAATAATATCTGGTGATGGCGCGGATCTTTTTGTTCTTTGGTAAATTGTTTTTGATGCCTGTTTTCTGTAATATAAAATTCACAACCCACAATTGGTTTTACTTTAAGAGAACCATCGGCATTTTTGAGCGTGTGCGCGTGTTTTACAAATTCAAAAACACCAAACATATTTCCATGATCAGAAATGGCCAATGCAGGCATGTTATCTGCAATCGCTTTGTTGTAAAGCGCCTTGATAGAGGCTGCGCCATCCAAAAGTGAGAATTGCGTATGTACATGGAGGTGAGAGAATTTCATTGGTCAGGTTCTGAGGTAGAAGTTATGGGTTATACGTTAATATTTAGAAGTGATGAGTTATGATTTAAAAGTCGTGATTTATCACTTATGAGCGTTTGCTTTCAGTCTTTAGCTTTTCGCTTCCCGCCTTATGGCGCAAATATCGTAAAAACTGAGGGCCGGTTTTTTGTAAATTATCAACACTAAGGGTAAAACTTTTTTTAAGAAATCTTTCACTTTTTGCTGATAAAATATTTTTAACATACGATCGGATTCGATAAAACCCTTTATGGATGCCATTTTTGAGAGCCAATGCCCATGCAACGGAACATCGGAAATAGCGCTGCCTTCTAAATACATTTGCTGCTAAACTATAGGATCGTTTGTCATTTAATTAGGTCAAAAATTTCTTTTGATTTTTTGGCGTCAGAAACTTAACTTCGTCACCGTTGAGAAAATAATTTTTGATTCTCATCGTTTGTAGAAAAGTTTTAGCATCGCGTTCTCGACAAATTAGTGAACAGCTGCTTTTTTTTAATAGACGATTATAACCCAATAAAACATGAATAAACTTGCCCTAACAAGTCTATCCTTCTTATTCTTTTGCAATGTGCAATTTGCAAATGCACAATCAAGTATCAACAATATCAGTGTTACTAATAATGGCGAAAGCGCTTCACCTGCTTACATTAAGGGTGTATCTTTCACACCTGATGGCATATTACGAAACACCGAAAGTGGTGGCACAAAAAGTATTAAGATAGTAACCGCTCCTGTTTTTACAAAAGCAGTGAATGTGCCAGCAAAAGAAGCTACACCTTCGGTAATTGAGACTCTGTCGGACGTGCAATTTAAATATGCTATGATGATGGACGTTGATGTAGAATCTTTAAAGAATGTGTCTTTACTGGATTTTGTCGATGAGTGGTTTGGTACACGTTACCGTCTTGGTGGCACTACCAAAAAAGGTATTGATTGCAGTGCGCTTACCAGCGCCTTGTTGCTGGCAGTTTACGGATTTATTATGCCTCGGACCGCAAAGGAACAATACGCTGCCACGGAACACATCGAAAAAGATGAATTGCAGGAAGGCGATCTTGTTTTTTTCAATACACACGGTGGGGTATCTCATGTGGGCGTTTACCTGGATAATAATTATTTCTTCCAAGCCTCTACCCATGGGGTGAAAATCAGCAGCCTGGATAGCCACTATTACGCTAAGCGATTTATTTGCGGAGGCAGGATTACTAATTCTACCGACAGCGCATCAAGATAGTATTTTTGATTTTTAAGATATTAAAAAAGGAAATCCGTTTGGGTTTCCTTTTTTATTGAGCCTGTTCTACAAAATTTTAATCATCTAAATACCAAATTATTACCCGCGGCGATTTGACGTTTCAGTGAACCAACCTGCCTGCCGGCAAAGGCAGGCAAATTCAGCATATTTTATCTCAGTAGCGGTACCTAAACTAAGCCCTGAAGGGGCGTTCGTAGCTAACATAGGGCAGAGCGCTATGTCTTTCTCCATGCGTCCTGTGTCAGGTTTAACAGTGAACCAACAAATTAAGCCTATTTTGTCTCATGAATAATTTATCCTACCTAGATACACATACCTGCCAGGCTTAAAAAACCTGGCAGGTGTTGCATTTATTCAACCGCTAAATTCAGCGCACCTGATTTTTGCGTTTTCTTTTGCCAGATAAAAAATATCGTAAATAAAACAATAAGTATAACCGGAAATGCAACCATTCTCGCAAGCGTATGCTGGCCTGCTGCAAGCTCCAACTCAGAGCCGGTTAGTCCCGAAGCAGCACTTACCACTCTTGCTTTATCAATCCAGTTTCCTATAATGGGTTGAAAAATAGCTGTAGAAAACATCCCTAGTCCCCCAACGATAGATATTCCCAACGCACCTGTCAATGGCGCTCGCTGAGCCACAGAGCCGATCATAGTTGGCCAGAAATAACACACTCCAATCGCAAAGACCATGGCTGCCACATAAGCCATCGGACCTGTAACGACGCTGAAAAGATAAATACCAATAGCCGCAAAAATAGCCCCCAGAAGCAACACACCAGTTTGTCCAAATTTCTTTACAACTGGCCCCGCAAAAAATCTTCCTACCGCCATTAATCCTGTTACCAGCGCTAAGATAAGCATGGGGCTTGCGCCGCTGTTGGCCATTATCAGTCCAACCCATTGCTGCGGGCCAAATTCCGAAATCGCCGTTAACGCCATACAGAAAAACAAAAAGATAAATACAGGAGATAACATCGCTTTAAAGTTTTTGGATAGATGCGTGGTTTCCGCCGGGGATTTTGGAAAGGCTTTGCCATAAAAAAGAATCGCATAAATGATTGTTGGGACCATCGTAACCCACATCTGGGACTGCCAGCTAAGCCCAGCGTCAGTCATGAACTTGGAGATGAGGCTGCCCACTACTATTCCGCCGGGAAACCACATGTGGAACCGTCCGAGCATTTTATTCATTTTTACTCCTGAATAAGTATCTGCTATCATTGGGTTACACGCAGCTTCGGTACATCCGTTTCCAAACCCTATAAACAGTGTGGAGATTAGCAACGTTGTGTAACCTCCGGAATAAATCGTAAAAACAATTCCCAATGTATGTGCCACAAAAGCTACTCTCATAATATTTTTTGGGCCAAAAGAATGATACACGAGTCCTCCGATAATCATGGCAATGGGAAAACCCACAAACCACATTAAATTGATAAACCCAAGTTGTTCAGCAGTAAGATTAAATTCTGTTCCAAGCTGAGGCAGAATGCCAGCCCGGATGCTAAAGGTAAAAGCAGTGGTAATTAGCGCAAAACAGCTACCTGTAAACAACGCGCTTTTGTTAATGTTTTCGTTCATGTCGATAAGCATTTATTAGTTTGAAAAATGTGTGGAGTCAATCGAAATCGAAATATTCTGCCAATTTAGTAATTTATATTCTATTCTCTGACAGATGTCCGATTTTTTTATTGAGGATTTTTACAATCAATAGTTTTATTATTGCAAATTAGTTTTATAAAACACATAATCTTACGGATGCAGTCTAAATTGTAGCACCAAGGTGATTATTGAGAATACATCATTTCATTGTTTTCAAGACTAATTTTATTTTATGGAAAAAAAATACCCTTTCTTTATCAGGTCCACCGTTTCACTTTTTGGAATCATCCTTTTTATATTTGTACTTTTTGTTCTCCGCGGTATTTTGGTACCACTTGCTTTTGCATTAATGATTGCCATCCTTTTAAATCCGTTGGTGAATTTGATGATAAGGAAAAAAATAAACAGGGTCGTAGCCATATCTCTTTCGTTGTTATTAGCAATCCTTTTTGTCGCTGGAGTTATGTATTTTATATCGTCCCAGTTGGTAAAATTTTCAGACAATTTACCGATGCTAAAAGAAAAATTTTCACAACTTTTTCATACCCTTCAGATTTGGCTTCAGGATAATTATTCAATCACTGTTGCCAAACAAAATCAATTAATATCTGAAGGGGAAACCGGACTGAAACCTTATATCGGCCAGACATTGGGGTCGGTGTTCGGCACCTTTAGCGTGATATTTCTTTTGCCGGTCTATATATTCCTGACGTTGTTTTATAAAACATTAATTCTAAATTTTTTATTCGAAGTATTTTCTGAAAGAAATTCCAAAAAAGTGAGTAATGTATTGCGTGAAACCAAAAAAGCAATACAGAGCTACATGGTAGGGCTTCTTTTGGAAGCAATCATTGTTGCCATAATGAATTCTGCAGCCTTGTTGATCCTGGGCGTTCAATATGCAATTTTGCTTGGTGTTATCGGAGCGCTGTTAAATGTATTGCCTTATATCGGCGGCATTGTAGCCATTGCACTTCCGATAATCATTGCCACTATTACAAAAGATGGATTCTCTACTCAGTTAGGAATAATTGCCGCTTACGCTATTATACAGTTTATTGATAATAATATATTGGTTCCAAGAATTGTATCATCGCAGGTAAAGATTAATGCGCTTGTTTCCCTGGTCATTGTTTTGATGGGTGGCGCTTTGTGGGGAATACCCGGAATGTTTTTGTCCGTTCCTTTTATTGCAGTGCTTAAAATAATTTTTGACAGAGTGGATGAGTTAAAACCATGGGGAAAAATATTAGGCTCTGATATTCCCGTTAGACATAAAGGCCAAATATGGGCGAGGCGCAAAAACCAAACGAAATCCTGGTCGGAGGATATAGTTGACGGTAAATGATTTTCTTTTTATCTTGTTGCTTTGCTAAATATTTTAAACTTGTATTTAATAATAAAGTTTAATGTTCCGTAATTCAGCCAAGCACGTGCGGGATTCTTTTTTGTGATTTTATTTATTTCCCAACATCTTTTTGCACAGAACAATACTGAGTATGTTACTCCCACCCATGTGAATAATGTGGACCAGCAACAAAAGCAATACATTATTCTTATTTCAGCAGATGGTTTCCGCTAAGACCTTGCTGAAAAATATAACCCAGAATTTCCGCTGATACCACCTATTTTAGCATTAAATATTGACAGTAAGATTGACGGAAAACTTAAAGTGCCGGAAGGAATTTTAAAGTCATCGTTGATAGTAAACGAACAAATTTCAATGATTTTTATTTTGCGGTAAATAATTCAGCTTATGAAAAGCCGGTAAAAGAAATATTGTCCTTGAAAATATTAGATTTCGAAATAAAAAAAACCGAAGCAACTTATACTTCGGTTTTGTGCCCGGGACTGGAATCGAACCAGCACATCCTTGCGAACGGCAGATTTTGAGTCTGCTGCGTCTACCAATTCCGCCACCCGGGCTTTCAGCTTTTTCGGGTGGCAATATTACGCAATCCATATAATCTGTCCAAAATGATTTTTGTAAAAATGCATTTAATGCAGATAATGTAAATTGCCGGCTATCAAAAAACACCGGATGCTAAAGATTGGATTGATAAGAGAAGAGAAAACACCACCGGACAACCGGGTCGCGCTTACTCCCGCGCAATGCAAATGGGTCAACTCAAATAAAAATATTTCTGTTATTGTTCAGCATTCTGCTACGAGGTGTTATTCAGATGCGGAATATGCTAACACCGGTATAGAAATAAAAGAAGACCTGGGTGATTGTGATATTTTATTTGGGATAAAAGAAGTTCCGGTGGATATGTTGATACCCGGAAAAAAATATTTATTTTTTTCTCACACGCGGAAACGACAATCTTACAATCAAAAACTTCTTCAAGCCATTATCAGTAAAAAAATAACTTTAATCGACTATGAATGCCTTGAGCACGAAGATGGCACAAGGCTGATTGGCTTTGGTTTTTTTGCAGGCATAGTAGGCGCCCACAATGGTATGATGGCGTATGGAAACCGAACGGGAAAATTTTCTTTGGGAAGAGTTTATAAAATGAAAAATTTCCAGGCACTGATCCATAATTATTTTGAACTAAAAATACCTATATTAAAAATCGCCGTAACAGGTAGTGGCCGTGTAGCACATGGTATTTTGGAAATTATGAACCTGATGGAAATTCACGAAGCAGAGCCCGATGAATATAAGACGACTCAGTTTAAGTACCCGGTGTATGTGCACTTAAAAGGTGAAGATCTCTATATCAATAAAGCAACAGCTAAGTATAGCCGAAAAGAATTTCACGAGTATCCGGAAAGATATCAATGCCTTTTCAGCGATTATATTTCAGAGACAGATATATTATTGAACGGCGTTTATTGGGATGCAAAAACGCCCCGGCTCTTTGAATCAACAGATATTCAGCAAGAAAATTTCAGGATAAAAACAATTGCAGACATTACCGATGATAAGCGAGGTTCCGTGCCGATCAACCTCGGGGATAACTCTATGGAAGATCCTGTTTATGGGATAGATAGATTCACAGGCGGCCGCACAGCACCTTATTTAGAAAACTCAATAGACGTAATGGCCGTAGGCAATTTACCAAACGAGCTACCCAGGGATGCTTCCAGGTATTTTGGTGAACAAATAATAAAATATATTTTGGATGATTTAATTTCCGGGAGCTCTGACATTATCGAAAATGCTACGATCGTGAAAGAAGGAAAACTGACGAAACACTATGAATATATGAAGCAATACGCAGGAATAAATAACGATTAACTTATACTGAACATTCTTTGGCGATACGATACGCGGGATCCACACGCAATTTCCCGGAAACGCCAACATTCTTTCTTACCAAACATTCACAATTTTTTCAACCCTCTTGAAACGTACAATATTCAAGGTATTGCCCAATATACCGCCGAAGCCAATCCGATAAGTATAAACCGGCTTGTAACCGTTTTGCAGACCTACGACCGCATCTATCCTGAAAATTTTCAAGATATTTTCCAGGCCGACAAAAAATTCACCATAATCTGTTTTTGGATTAATAAAAACCGCGTTGGTTCCTTCTACCAGGTTCCAGTTCCACTTCTTTAGTAATGGGATCTTATTGGTCAAGAGGCCGTTAGCGTGATGCTCTAAATGAAGTTCAGAATAGAAAGAAGATGTATTACTAAATTGGTAATAAGTCAGATTTTGAAATGACTTTACAAATTGCCCGGAAATATGGGAAAAACTGGTATAAAAATGTTTATAGTCCTGGGCAAATGTTGATTTCGCATTTAAAAATCCTCCAAGAGTGGCGTTGTATTTTAACGCTCCAGCCAATTTTAAACCAAGGTCGCCTATAATATTCAGCGACCACTTATCATAATTGACATCACTTCCTAAAATGCTTTTGAATCCCTTGGTGTAGTCCAGGGTAAACGTTGGATAATTTGACCCCATAGGCATTTTGTATTTAGGAAATTGGATATACCGTTGGCCAGGAGTAATGCTTACGTAAGTATGCATCACTACTGCCTGGTGGCGTTGAAATTGTGAGGACATAATTTCAACCGGATAGTTCGGTTTTAGAACGTGTTGATATTTTCTTGTAAAAATAAAATCAGTGGTGTTATTAATAGGTATCCGATCTTCATATTCTCCTTCTATTAAAAATTTGACACCGCTCTCCCACTGCTTTGAATAGCCTGCCTTGGCAAAATAATTTTCATATATTTTCATATCATTTTGCCCATACAATAATGTAGCGACACTATTGGCTAAACCTGTGAGGTCAATTTCTTTAAAGAACTGGCTCACGCGCTTTCCACCTGCGATAAAAAATGATTGATGATTGTATTTTTTTTCCGGATCAAAATTGTCATTGCTGTTAAAAACCAGGCCACCCCAGGGATTAAAATGCCGGTTGGTAAACCCATACCGTGCATCTGCAATGAAAGATATTTTCGAATTGATCTCAGGTAATCTTTTGGAAAGTACCAGTGAAGGATTTATGGCCACCCCTTCCACTGTGTTGTATTGCAGCGTCATTATCAGCGGGTCAAAATGGATTTGGTAGTTTTTTGTTTTACCGTAAAGAGTTCGGTTTACGCCAGTCCAAAATAGCTGTACTACTTTTACCGGCCCTTGCTTTTTGCGGAGTGAATCAATATTGGTAACTACATAATCCTTGCGTACCGCAAACGCGCTGTCTTTGGTTCTATAATCTTTTATTTCTTCAGGCTCCAATGGAACCGGCCTGATGCTATCCCAATAGGAATGAGGCTTTTTACTAACTGCCGTATCATATTTAATAACCACCCGGTTAAAATAGCCTTTCGCAAAATCAGGATGAAGATTATAATCGGAATACACGGATACAAAATTGCCTACCGCTTTCAGCCCCATTTTATCGAGGCTTACATGAAGCGATTGGTTTTTTATTCGCCACACATCATTTTCCACCGGTATGTGCATCTGCGAAACAGTAATCGTATCGAGGATTTCTAATTGAGATTCTTTAGTAAGTGTAAGATTGCAGCTATAGATACGCCAATCATTCTCTGTAATGTTGATAATGCCTGAAAACAAAGGTTCGTAATTTCGTTTAGGCATTACCTTTATCACATTCACTTCATTACCATCCTCAAAAAAACTACCCAGGAATTTATAGTTATAAAAATTCAACGCGTTATCAGCGATGGGCGAAATAAACCCACGCGAATTTATTCCACCATCAAATACATCTACATTATTTTCGTAAAAACTGATAAAAACCGGGAAATCAAATCCAAAGCTATTGCTGCCGCTGAGCCTGCTCGACAGCACTTCGAGTTTGAATTTATCCGGCTCCTGAGCCGAAACTTTTTCTACCGATTCAGATAAGTATACAATTCCCTGCCCCGAAGAATCAAGTCCCATCTCGCTTTTGTCTTCTTCGGGAATTTTTTGACCAAATATTCTACCCGGTAAATTCCTTAATTTAATAAGCCCCTTCAAATAAACTTTTGCTTCAAAGGCTTTTACCTGGCTATTATAAAAAGGACGTTTCTTAATCGCTTGCCTGATGATCTCATAAGCTGGATCCTCAGCGCCAGGTCTAACAACGACTTCTTTGAGCTTAAGCTCCTGCACAGGCAAAATAAAATTGATGATTTGATTGGAAGATCCAAGTGTTATCTTTTTTTCCTGCGAAGCATATCCTACATAACGACATTCTATAGTGTAATTTCCAGGTGGCAGAGAAATGCTAAAACGCCCATTATCGTTAGTGGTAGTGCCCATTGGCGTTCCTGCTACAATAATAGATGCAAAGGATAGCACATTGCCTTCTGTATCTTTTACGGTCCCTTCAATTTTTTGCGCAGAAACCCTAAAGACGCCGAAAAATAAAAAGATCAGCAGAATTTTTTGCATAAACGAAAATAACTTCTAAAAAATTAAAGAAAAGAAAAATTTGATTTTTTATCATTAAAGAAAAACCCGTAAGAAACGGGTTGAAGAAAATGAAAAATGCTTTTGCTTCGTCAACTAAACCTTGTAATTATTTCTGATTTCATGAACATAACTTGCCGACAGGGCTGCGAAGCCCGCTACCAATGCGCCAATCAATGCGGTAGCCGTGATTAGTAAAAAAGGGCTATCGGTACTAAAGATCAACATAGAAACACGATGCGCCAGGACATGGCCATTACTAACGCTGATCCATACACTCAAAGACCCCCACAACAGAAAAAGTGCGAGGTAACCTGCAAGAAATGAGACCCATGGCTTTTGAGGAATCAGCATCGAAAGGATGAAAGCTACGATGGCAATGCTCCACCAGGGAAAATACAATCCCGCAAGGAAACTAAAAAGAAGGATGAGTATGATAGTCACGATAAATTTCATTCTTTATTATGGTTGATTTGTTAATTGGTTTATTGGTTTACTTTTATTTCGTTTAATGTATTCAAGAATAGAAATCATGAATATTTGTTTGTTTACCGCCTGGTCTCTTTGCCTTCCAGGGGAGGGTTCAAAGGAAACTGAATACCACATCGCACATTAGCTAATTGGCACATACCTACACCTCCCTAGCTAATTAAAACTCATCGTCGCCTTTACTCTTTTGTCGTTCGCTTCTGAAGCTTTCATCACCCACAATCTATAATATTTTCCCACAGCCCAGTCGTTCACAAAATTATCATAGAAAGTGCTGCCTGGGTTTCCACTTTCACCGCCTGGATAAATGCCGTACGCCTCTGTTTCAGGTGTTAAGGAAACGATCATTCGCCAGCTCGGCCCATGTTGTTCTTTGGCAGCATTGATCGTATTGGTACCACCGCCAATAGGTAGATGCATCCGGCTGAACGCGTCTATGCGGGCTAAATGCTCGACGTGAGTGTCCTTATATTTTGCCCATTCCATCGTCCCGTTTTCATCTGCTTTTCTTATTACTGCCGCAGCTTTTTGAAAGGCTGCCGTTACATCGTCAGACAACGTTTCAATCTGAGGCGTATCCACCTCGTCAAAAAATTTGAAGTTGGGATATTTATTGATGTCGTCCAATAAAGTACTCTCGGAAGGCCATGGTAATTGCAATCGTGTTTTCAAAAACTCATCCTTCCATACGGTGGTTTCCAGGCTGTCCCACGTCAACACAAACAAAGTAGCTCCTTTAGAATCCGGATCGTTGCTACAGTTCCAATTTTTTAGAATATCAAAATATGTTGTTTCCTGCGGAGAAAGTTTTCCCACCTTCATATGATTTACTAAAACAGGAAGCGCCATCTCGCCAAAAATATTATAATTACTCGTTTGCAGTTTCATCATATCCTGAGGCGTAATATCATTCATCGCTTGCAACCGCTTATTGATTTCCAGTGCACGGTAAGGCGGGTAACTTCCTCCAAGATAATAGGGATAGGTAGTATCTGTGGGCAATTGATTGGCACTGCTCACAAAGCCCCTCGCCGGATTTACTAAATGCGGGTTTTCGCTTTGTGGTATAATGCCCTGCCAAAAATAACTACTGTCTTCACCTGGCATTACAAAATCGCCCTGGCGATACCATTTGGCGGGGAATGCACCCTGGTCCCAGATAGCAATGTCTCCATTTTTGCAGGCGAAGATGCAATTTTGCCCGGGTGTTTGCAAGTATTTGATCGCTTCTAAATAATCATCATAATTTTTTGCCTTATCCAAAAGCGTAAACATTTTCAATTCATTGCTTGGGTCGTGGGCTTTCCATCTTACTGCATAATCTTTTTCATTTGTATTTCGGCCCCCACTGTAAGTTTTATCATACATCACCGGACCAATGTTGGTATAAGCAACCGTATCCAGGTAGTCGGGCTGGCCTTTTATTTTAATGTCTTCGATCCTGAACGTGCTGGGATGCCACGCGCTGTCGAACCAATATTCTTTGCGTGTGTCGTCTTTAAATTTTACAGTATAATAGTCCCTCACATCCCGCATGGCATTGGTAAACCCAAAAGCACAGCTATCATTGAAACCTATGATAACGGAGGGAGCCCCGGGAAACGTGGCACCATAAACATTATAATCAGGCGTGGTGATTTGCATTTCATACCATATCGACGGAAGGTTCAATCCAAGATGAGGATCGTTACATAAAATCGGGTATCCGCTTTTTGTTTTACTTCCGTTTACCGCCCAGTTATTACTTCCGTTGGCAGGGTTTGGTTTTATTTCATCAATCGTTGTTGAATCTTTTTCATCATAATAAAGCGAATCGGCCGAAGCCGGAATTTTCAACTTGATTGCCGCTGTATCAAACACGGTTCCTTTTGGAACAATAGGATCGAGAGAGTCCATCACAATGGGATATATTTTATTGAAATCTGCGGATGAAAAAATTGATTTTGCATTAGTCATTTCAAAATCCTGTTCGTACCCCGCCAGTTCCAACGCCATATATTTCAAAAAAAGAGCCGATTTTAAATTTGTCCATTTTTCAGGTTGGTAGCCCATTAATTTATATTCCACAGGAAGCGAGCTCTCGTCAAGGCTTTCAATGTACGCATTCACACCTGCAGTATAATTATCACATTCTGCAAGGGTTACCGGGTCTTTCTCAATTTCTTTCAGCGAATTTTCCGCCGCATAAACCATTCCCAATCTTCTTTGATTGCGATCATAATCCAACGCCATCGCTCCTACTACCTCACTCAAGCGACCGGCAGCGGCACGGGTTTGAAACTCCATTTGCCATAAACGAAATTTAGCATGTAAATAACCTTGTACAAAATAAGCATCGTTATCATTATCGGCAAACACATGCGGTACAAGCCTTTCATCGAAATAAACCTTTACGCTACCGCTAAGCTGCGGAAAGGAAAGATCAGCAGAATAATCTTCGTTCAGCGGTTCAGCATTTTGCCAAAGGCCCTGTTGGGGACTTAATAATTTCCCCAATGGTGCTTTAAGCAATAGCGTCGAGTTCAACGTTACAATTAACATGATGGTGATAAGCCCGTACATCCCGAAAAGAAATAATTTCATGTGCTGATTTTAACGATGTAAAATAACAAAAAGAACAGAAGAAATGAAAAGGAGATTTTGCGAGCCATTGAATGAACCGAACTTGACTGATTTTTTCCCCCACTTTACAGCAAATAAACAAATAAGTAGATTTCTTATTTCACTTCTTTGTCAGCTTGAGTTTGTTAGCCATGCCTTCGACAAGCTCAGTCTGACATAAACCATCTGATGGACATTAAGTAGAAAAGGCAGGGTTGCGTGGGCTGGTACCCTGAAGTCATGAGCCGGCCGAATGACCGAAGGGTACCGAAGGAAAAACATTATACGCTTTATCGCCCAAATATTTCTCAAATATCTTAACCGATTTGGTATCTGTCAATACGTTCAAATGATTAAAATGATGAAGGTCGGTACCCACAAAATCAGCCAGGTTATTTTCAAGAATATATTTCGCCGCCTTTGCTACTGCTTTTCCATAATAGCCCGTGAGAGAAAGAAGATTTACCTGTAATAAAAAACCCAGTTCTTTCAGCCGGTTGTAGGCCTCATAATTCTTATGATAATAAGGATATCTCTCAGGATGTGCCATCAATGCCTGGTAATTGTTGATGTTGATTTCAAAGGAAATATCTTCCAACCTGGAGGGCGGCGTGGCATAAGAAAGCTCTGTAAGAATATAATTGCCTGCCAGCTTCATCAGCGGTTGCTTATTTCGGATCAGTTCCATGAAATAATCATCAAGCATATACTCCGCAGCTGCGCTTATTTCTACATCTATCCCATCTTCATGTACCGCTTTTTTCAACCGGGCAAGCGCATCGTTGATCGTTTGTGGCGTATTACGATACATGTCGCCAATGATATGGGGGGTGCAAATGAATTTACGAATACCTGCGGCTTGTAAAGACCTTAAAAGCTCCAGCGAGGTTTCGATATCGGGGGAGCCATCATCAATACCTGGTAAAATATGGGAATGAATATCTTGCGAGAGCCATGAAAATCCAGGGTATTCAAGAGCGGATTTTTTTTGTGAGAAGATGTTCATCACACAAATTTAAGGATTTATCAATCGACAGGTAAATAAGTGACGGGAAACCTGAAAAAGGCATCTTTTTTATTTGCAAGGGTGTATTGTTTAGCGTGGGCGCTTTTGTATTGAGGAATTTTTTGAACGGGTTTGAGTATCGAGACTATAAAAGAAAAAGGAATCCGGTTTTTTTTCATAGCAAGATAATCGCGTCGGTTAGCCCGAAACCTGCTTTTAATAGTTACATTACTCAATCCGCCGCTGCGCATTTTCACCAACATGGCATCGAGGTAACACGAACTTACTTTATTCAAAAATAAGTAGCGTGCCATAAACTCATAATCGGCGGCTGTGTAGTAATAGTTTTCATATAAACCGTATTGTTGAATCAAATCTCGTCGGATATAGAACGTAGGGTGAGCGGGCATCCAGCCATATCTGAAACGAGATCGCTTAAAAGAAACTCCTTTCCAATAGCGGATTACTTTTTGAGTATTTACAGGATCTACATAAACAAGGTCGCCATAAACTGAATCCACATTGTTATTTTCAAAACAATCCACAATACTCATTACGGAATCTGCAGATGCATACATATCATCACTGTTCAAAATACCGATGATATCGCCTGTAGCCATTTGAATACCTTTGTTAATGGCGTCATACATACCCCGATCCGCCTCGGATACCCAGGATGAAATATGATTTGAATTTTTACGAATAATCTCTAAGGTCCGGTCGGTGGATTTACCATCAACGATGATATGTTCAATATTTTTATAATTCTGTCGCTGAACTGATTCAATACAGTCTGAAAGATACCTTTCAGAGTTCATTGTTACTGTAATGATAGAGACTTTCATTCGTTAGTAATGGTGTAAATTAAATTTGAAAACCCGTGTGTAATTTAATTTTCTAAAAGTAAGTAGATAAAGATAATAGTTTTTTTCAAAAAACCTAACGAATGATAAAATTTATCAATATTCATCGCCGTTTCAGACGATCACCATCATCTGATTACGATGATGTTTTCCATAACCAGCATATCCATTTCTGTTCTTAAAAAGCATTGTAATGCATCTTGTGGAGAATTCACAATCGGTTCATTCTCATTGAAGGATGTGTTTAATAAAATCGGAACCTGTGTCTTTTCATAAAAGGTCTTAATCAGTTGGTAATATCGCGGAGATATATTTTTATCCACAGTTTGCAATCTGCCGCTACCATCCACGTGAGTGACCGCAGGTATCAGGTCTCTTTTTGATTTTTTGATTTCAAAAACCTTTTCCATAAAAGGAACCTCGTCACTCTGTTCAAAATATTCTGAAACATATTCTTTCAGGATGGAAGGAGCAAAGGGGCGAAAACTTTCTCTTCGTTTTATTTTAGAATTCAGAATTTCCTTAGCATCAGCCCTTCTTGGATCAGCAATGATAGAACGTGCGCCTAAGGCTCGCGGACCAAATTCTGCACGACCGCTAAACCATCCAATCACACCTCCGTTGATCATACATTCTGTGATCCTGTCAAATAATACTTCGTCCTCATGTTCTTCAAAACTTATTTTTTTAGAATGAAGAATTGATTTTATTTCTTCGTTACAATAGCGGCTTCCCGTGTAAGCGGTTTTGATGGAAGGCATTCTTTCCTTTTTCAATAATTGATGTTGCACATACAGCGCCGCGCCCATCGCTATTCCGGCGTCGTGGCCTGCAGAAGGGATATAAATATTTTCAAAAGAGGTATTTGTTTTAATCTTTCCGTTGGCAACACTATTCTGTGCGACACCTCCGGCCAGGCAAAGATTTTTTAAGCCGGTTCTTTTTTGCACACCATCCAGGATATGGAAGATGGTCTGTTCAGTAATTTTTTGCACAGACGCGGCCATGTCTTTATGATACTGTGTTAGCGGCTCTTCTTTTTTTCTGGCTTCGCCGAAAAGACGTATCATTTCGCGGCTATACATGGGTTGCACTACAGGTATATTGTCCTCTCCGTAAGAGATAACACCTTCTGTTCCCTTCCTGAAATACCCGAGGTTTAATTTGAATAATCCATCACTGGTAAGCTGAACTAAGTTTTCCAGTTTGTCCACATATTTTGCTTCGCCGTACGGAGCCATACCCATCACTTTATATTCGTCCCCATAATGTGGAAAGCCCAGCAACTGGGTAAAGGCTGTGTAAAAAATTCCTAACGAATGTGGAAAATCAACTGAATCTATCACAGTTATATCGTTGCCATTACCAACAGCCGTCATGGTGGTAGTGAAATCGCCCGATCCATCAATAGAAACACACGCGGCCTCTTCAAAAGGAGATGCAAAAAAAGCAGAAGCTAAATGGCTTCGGTGGTGTTCTATTTTTCGGATTTTATTTGTAAAGATTTCCGCCGAAAGGCCGGAAATTAAAGCCAATTCATTTTCCAGCGAATTTATTTGTTTACTGTTTTGAAGCCTGTTTTTTATAGCAGAAAAACTACCTCCCGGATTTCGCGCCAGGTATAAAAGTTTTTTAAAAAACTTTGCTTTAGGATCGCGGCCTATGGAAAAATAATCTACGTCCTCAAAACCAATCCCCGCTTCCTTCAAACAAAATTCAATGGCCATCTTTGGAAATCCGGCCCAGTGTTTTATTCGCCTGAATCGTTCTTCTTCAATAGCGGCTATCAGTTCACCATTTACAAAAATAGCAGCAGATGAATCGGCATGGTAAGCATTAATTCCTAAAATGATCATTGAGGGGGAGAAGGTTTAGAATGGTTTAGTTAGTCGATGTGGAATTGTCTTAAAATTCATGAAACCTGTTTAAATAAAAATCAGTCGTATTTGTTCGTTTGCTGAGTGGTTGATTTGCGCGTCATTATTTTCAAACAATTTCTCCGTCTCGTCATTCTCTATTTTTTTGCACTGACATCTTTATCATACCACCAGATCATTAAAAATATCAACAGGTACGCAAAGATATTAAACCACGTGTGATGGTTTAGCCCCAATGGCATTGGCCAGCCTTTGTTAATCGCAACTAAAAGCAACGTAATCCGAATCACGTTAATGAACCATAGTCCCAACAATCCAAAAACAATCCAAAAAATCTTTTTTGTTATTTTCCCATGGTTGGCTGCTACAAATGCAATCCAGAAACTATAAACACCATACCCTACGCAATCCATGGCGATAATAACGCCCGCCCTTCCTGTAAATCTGATTGTAAAACCAGGTTCTATATTTGTTGAAATATGAAAAAGAGATAAAATGAATCCTGTGGTATGTATAAGTGACATTTTCAGCCAGCTCACATAATCAAGATAGTTATGAACAAAAGAGCTGTAATACCCTCCCGGCGCTGCAATGCCAATAACAGCCAGCGTTCCAAAATAGCATAAGCAAAATATGCCCGCAAATTTCAGAAGATAAATGAGATAGGATTTTTGCTGAGAAGAGATTGGCTTGATAGGAATTTTGTTTTAAGTTTTTAATGGTTGTGTCACCCTGAGCCCGTCGAAGGGTGTCTAAGGGTTGTCACCCTGAGCCTGTCGAAGGGTCGAAGGCGGGTTGCGTGGATGCTCTGTATAATTTTGTGCCAATCGTTTTATCTCTTCCCAATCCTCGTTAAACAAGGCCTCTTTCTTTTTCCGCGACCAACCTTTGATTTGTTTTTCCCAGGCAATTGCTTGCTTTATATCTGTGGTATGAGTGCTATACCTAAGCTTGACAGGTCGTCTTTTGAATGTATAACAGCCGGTGTTAAATCCTGTTTCATGTTCCCATACCCTTCTTTCCAGGTTGTTGGTAACTCCTGTATAGTAGCTGCCATCACTGCATTCTAAAATGTAAACATAATAATGATGCCCATTTTTCATGACGAGTTTTCACGAATTTAAGTGATTTGATGTTATCCTGAGCTTGTCGAAGGAAAGACATCCTCATTCTAATACCGCCTTCGACAGGCTCAGGCTGACATTTAACAGGAGAGAGTGTTCTATGTGCTAACGGTGTATCATATTCCTCCATTTGTCATCCTGAGCCTTTGTCATCCTGAGCCTTTGTCATCCTGAGCCTGTCGAAGGATCCCCCGATACTCCCCCCTTATCCCCTCCACATCCACCGCCTTCTCTGCATAATCAAATGCTCCCCGGCTCCAGTGTTCCATTTCATCAAAATTCATTTCGGCGAAAAAATTAATAGCATTAACTAATTCTTCAACATCATCAACCGCTACATTGATTCCTGCATTAGTCTCTTTAAGTTTATTCCATGGCGTATTATTGCTGGTAATAACAGGACGCCCGGCAGACAGCGCTTCATAAATAGCGTGTCCAAAATTCTCACTCTTGCTCGGCAGGATAAAAACATGCGTTTCTAACAACGCTTCCTTTATTTTTTCAGGCTCTATTTCACGGTGGTAAATAACTTTAATATTCTCCGGAAGCTTGTTGGCCAGCTCTTCACACTTGTGCCAATACTCCTCATCTTTAATGGGACCGTAAATATCATACTGAATATTTCCAACAACTTTTTGCAACGCCTGCAACACCCATAAAATATTTTTCATCGGGCTAATAAGCGCGGTAGTCAATAACTTCAGCGTGCCTGGTTCTTTTGACAGTGTCGGCAGTAAACCAACTTTTTTAGGGAAATTTCCTGCTACAAAAACTTTTGTCGTATTTCCAAAATACTGTTTGATGTAGTTGGCTTCTTCTTCATCAGTGGCATGAAAACTTACTTTGTAATGGTATTCCAATAATTTAAAGAGTTGCAGGTAGGCTTTCTTTTTCCACTTCTTTTGGGAGAGCGCGCCGGGGTGCAGCATTCCCCGTGTCGAAAGTATTTTCATAGGCCCTTTACAAAAGATCATCGGCACTATATTATAATGCCATGAAAATAATCCAATGATAAAAAGGACGTCCGGCTTTCGGGCTTCTACCTGTTTTACCAACGTATCGCTTATTCTTTCGGGTCCGTTATACCACACATGTGTATGAGCATTGAAGCGAACCCATGTATTCACTTCAATATTTTCCAATTCAGCGCCGTTCAAATCGGTATCCCCACAAAAGATGAAGTATTCCACGTCCTCATTAAATTCCTTCACCAGGTTGGCGATGGACTGAATGGGGCCACCCGCGCGAAACGCAGGCAGAAACCATGGTATGGTGATGAAGATTTTTTTTGTTGCCACAGATTACACGGAAGTTTTGTTGCCACGAATTACGCGAATTTCCACGATTTTTTTTGCCACGGACTACACTGATTTACACGGATAAAAATAAAAACAGAAACCCTTATTATTTGTTGGTTTACTGTCGTCAATGATTTTGTGTGATTGCAAATTCTTCTCCAGACACTGCCCTCCTGAGTTTGTCATCCTGGTCCTTTGTCATCCTGCCCTTTGTCATCCTGAGCCTGTCGAAGGGTGTCGAAGGAAGGCAAGCTCAGGAGGGAATTACGTGGATTGCTGGTATCAGATAAAAACAGAAACCCTTATTATTTGTTGGTTTACTGTCGTCAATGATTTCAAGTAACGTACATAACGGACTCCTTACTGATCATTTGGAAGCTGAGCTCCTCCCCAAATCGTCATTGCGAGGCGCGTGAAAATGTTTGACGACAGATCTACCCCAATTTTTTCGCGGGCAATTTCATCATTTGGAAGTTGAATCCCACATCCGATTTACCCCCACTATCCTAATTCAGGAATTGCAGAAGTGACTGGTGGTATTTTCTTTTTTTTATGCATTACTTTACTCAAATCTTTTTTCCAAAAAAGGATCATCACATAGATCAGGAAGCAGGATTTTACCAGGTGGCCAAGCGATGTCTGCAATTCACAATCCGGCCTGATCGGGTAATAAAAAACAAGCGGCGTAAATAATAATAAAAATGGATAGTATTTGGAATACTTATAAAACCCGTTTAACACCTCGCTGAATAATAAACCTAAAAAGAACATAAAAATACATCCACCAAATACACCAAAATTAACGTAACCATCTCCTACAGAACTTAGCGCCATAGAGGTTCCCGGCCTAAGCCGCATGCCTGAATATTTCGTAAAAATGGCCGGGTCGCCCGCATTTAGCTTATTGGGAGCCAGGATTCTTGGCATAAATGCGGCTTCAAGTATTTTGTATAACTCTTTTCCATTTTCAAACTCTACAAACCTTGGCACCGTTGTCATGATATGCGAAACAATGAAGCCCTGGTTGATACGGACATTGCTTTGGGCAAGGCTTGTTTTACTAAAAAGCGAATTATCGTCCTGTTTTTCGGTCACTGCATTTTCAAAAGACACTAATCCAGCGCCACCTCCTGCGCCACCCCATGCCGCCTCTCTGTACGTTCCTTTTACCTGTTGAATTACCACAGCTAAAAGTATAAACCCTATAGCCCCGGCACTTTTAATGAGCATACTGGGTTTGTATTTAAAAGTTACCACCGCTCCGAGCATGATCAACCAGGTAAGCAGGTCATGAAACATAGCACCCCTTAAAGTGCTGGCTATTATGGATCCAAAGACCAATACCAACACCCATGTTTTTAATTGCCTGGTTCCCAATAAAATCATGAAGGCACCAATAAATTTAAAACTCCCCAGTAAGTAAAATAGAAATGTGAACGATGCGCCTAACGAACTTCCCATAAAATCAGCAACGAAACCCACAATAATAAAGATGTAAGGAAGGTTCCCTGAATGATCGACAAAATAGGCAATCTCCTTTTTATTCAACACCTCCCCCTTTAATTTACCTGCAGTAATATGGAGGCCAAAAATAAATAAGATCACGGCTGGAATAACATAAGCGTAATATTCAGCTTCCGGCACCTGCATCCGGTAGATCTGATTGGTTTGAAATGCGTCTAACCCATTATAAGCTAAAGCAGAACCCAATAGCATTTGAAGGCACATGAACGCACCTAACAGATACCTGATGGGCATTATAGACCCCAAAGAAAAAAATAATAGTAAAAACTGTTGAAGGGTGATAGCAATCGCAATAAATCCCAAAAAGCTTAAGTCAAGCCAAAATAATTTTATAAATATAAGTATTAAAATATAAGCTCCCCAGTTAAACTTTACATTAAATAATGAAACCAATTCTTAAATTTTTAATTTTATCTAAGTGAGTATTTTTTCTATCGCCGCTGCAACAATTGGCAAGGAAAACATTTTTATTTTTTCGCTCGATTTTCTTTTCATCTCTGCGAGGTTGCTTATGTTTTGCAAAATCAATTCCATTTTCATTTGCAAATCTATCGCGTTTCCTGCTTTAAAAATATAACCATTTATGCCTTCGGCTACCAGGTCCGAGAAGCATCCGCATTGATCACTTACTATTATAGCTTTTCCATTTGCCATAGCCTCGTTTACTGATAAGCCCCATGTTTCGCTTTTTGAAGATAAAATAAAAATATCTGCTATTTCATAAACCGCGGGCATCTGCATTTGATTTTGGAAATCTATGAAATGAATATTCGCTACACTTTTGGATTTAGTTTTTAAATCGCTTTCCAGGTTTCCATTTCCTACTATTACCAAATGTACCCTTGGCGGAAAACTTAAATTTGAAAACGCCTGTAGAATTATTCCGGGATCTTTTACATTTTCTAATTTACCGGCGTACATAAAAACCAAATCTCCCTCAGGAATATTCAAATCATCTCTTAATTGAACTGCATTTTTTTTACACGTAGCTGAACTGCATTCAAACCGTTGATTATCGACCGCATGAGGAGCAAAAATCAATTGGTCTTTATTAAGCCCGGCATTTCTAAAATACTTATAATTGTTCTTCCCCACATACAATGCAAAGTCAATATGGCGGTAAACCCATCTTAAAAACAAATTTCTTTTTAAAGAGGCTACCCAACTTCTTTCATCCAATAACGTGGAATCGCCTCGAAATAAAACGGGAATTTTATTTTTAAAATAACGCAATACTTTTAAATGGCTTTTGTATGCCCAACCATATACCAAAACTGCATCGGGATGAAATTTTTTTATCTTTTCTATTATATCCGGATTATCAATTCCTTTAAAATTATGGGAACCTTTATCTTTAGAAATATTTTCTAAAAATTCATATTCATATCCTTCCAATAACGGGATATCCCATTTGATCACTTTGCCAAAGCCCGGATCATATTTTTGTTCCAGAACAGATTCTCCCCAGCTATAAAATACTTTTATCTCAATGCGTTTTCTCTTTGCAAGCAATTCAAATAAGGGTGCGTTGTATTGAATAGGATGGGAAGTTACAATCGCAAGCCTTTTCATATATCGATTTTAATTTCATGCTCGATAATGTGTTCTAAAATTTCCGGGTAAATGTTTTCATAAAAAAAGTTGCTTTGTTGATATTGTAGTCCTGCTCTTGAAACGGCAGATTGATAATCAAATGAGTCTAAGTCCTTAAAATTAACAGAAATTATCTTGGGGAAAATATCCTCCTTCACATAGTCATGCGCCAATTCTTTATCCGAGGAAAACCAAACATCTAAACCACAAGCCAAATATTCAAAAACCTTATTTGATACTCCATGAACATGATTCAAGGAATATGGCTTATATATATCAATCCCAATGTCATAATTTCTTAAAATTTCCGGCAAGGTATCATAATCACAACCTCCACAAAACCTGACATTTTCCAAACGGCAATTGCCTAAAAACTCCTTTGCTTTTAAGTCAATGTTATATGAATAGACATCCAGGGAAAAATCCGGTGAATGTTTGCCTACCCAGTCAACTATTTCCTGCAAATACATATTATCATATCCCAGTGAACCAACAAATACCAGCTTTTTTTGTTTTAGCTTATTACAATGACTTGTTTCCTTCTGCATCCATGAATTGGATGGATAGTTGGGCATCACATGGAATATGGACTTGGGCAGTTTATTTAATCCGTTATCATCTTTAAACATCTGCAACCTTACCGGATTCGTATGGGATATCCAGGAAAAGCGCGGGTACATTTTTTTTTCTATTTTATGTAATTGCCTTGCCAGGGAAGTTTCTTCACTTTTGATACCGGGATCGGTGTATTCATGGCAATGAACCAAAATTTTAATTCTTTCACCCATTATCTTTTTGTAGATTAATGCCGGCCATGACGAAAGTGATTCAAAGTAAAGGACTGCTTTTGGTTTGGTACGAATCAATAAAGAAAGACCATTCAGATAAAATAAAGTATAATTCATCATTCTAACAAATGGGTTCGTTCCTGAAAGTGACTTCCGTTTTATCAAAACGTTTGAAGAATTATTTTTATAAAGTGACAATGAATTTTCTTCTGATTTGTGGGTAGTCAGCACAATAATTTTTCCCAAATAATTTTTTGATAAATAGTCAACCAGATTCATCACCGGCGGGTATAGTTCCAAAGGCAAAAGATGAATAATGAAAATAGAATCGGTAGCCTTTTTCCTCAAAAGATTTTATTGTTTTACAGGAGTACTCTTAAAAAAAATATGATACCACAAAATATAACTTAAGACCCTCCAATAGGTGGTGAGTTCCCCTTTGCCACTATAAAAATCAATCCCCAATTGTTCGGTTTCTTTCTGCCTGAGAAAGGGCGTATTGCGAAAAAGATCAAAAAACATTTCTTTGCCCTTCTTATCTGTGGCCAAAGCATGATCTATTGGTGAAGGAAAGCCAAACTTTCCTTTTTGATTTAATATTTTATCAGGCACAATACCTCTAAATGATTTTCTCATTACACTTTTGCTTGCCCCGTTAATAACCTGGTCGGGTGCAAATTGAAATACAAATTCCATAAGCCTGTGATCATAAAACGGAACTCGAATTTCTATACCAAAAGCCATTGAGTTGCGATCCTCATAATGCAGGTAGGGAGGCACCGTCCAGCTCTTGTAATAATTCATCAGGTTGGCATAATACCTGTCGGTTCCATCAAACTGAAAATGTTTTACGTTAGGGTGAACCTCAAGATGCCTGTTTCTTCTACGCAACTGAAGATTTTTAAATTTTCTCTTCACACTAAAGGGAAAGTTTTCATACAAACTTTTTACAACAAGGCTTGTAGCCGCATTGGATGAATTCCTGGAAACACTTCTAATTTCCTGCAGGTATTTCTTTATTTCAAGGTTGGCAATAAGAGTGGAATGGTACGCATTGATATGTGAACTGTAGCCTCCAAATAATTCATCGCCTCCTGCTCCTGACAAAAGAACCTTAATATTTTTTTCCTTTGCAAGAGCGCATAGCTTATAATGCGCATACATGGAGCCATCAAGAATGGATTCATCATGATGAAAAATCGCCTCTTCAATATCCTTAAAAAAATCAGTACCATCCAATAAAAAACTGTTTGGAATTATTTTAGAATTATCATTGATCACTTCTTTTATTAATGCATTTTCTTCATGGTAATAAGGAAGTACTGCAGAGAAGGTGTGCAGGTTTGGCTGAATCATATTGCGAAGCGCAAAACAAGTAACCGAGGACGAATCGATGCCACCGGAAAGGAATGAACCTATTTCCACATCAGACCTTAAATGAAGGGAAATTGTTTCATCAAATTGCGCTACAAATTCCTCTTCAGCATTCTTATCCAGTTTTCTATTCCCTGTTTCGGGAAAATCCCAATAGGCCTTAGGTTCCTCAGTATTTCCGTCTGTATCTATCCATAAATAATGAGCCGGAGGAAGTTGGTACACCTCTTCAAAAAATGTATGCTGATCGGTATCCAGTTGCCTGTTGGCCAGAAATTCATACACTTTTAATTGATTCAGTTCTTCCTTTTTCCCCGCTAAGTTGATGATCGCTTTTATTTCGGATGCGAAAAAAACAGTTTGATTCAGTTTCCGGTAGTAAAGCGGTTTTATGCCTACTCTGTCTCTCGCTAATAATACCTTATTCTTTTTATGATCGAAAAGGGCAAAAGCAAACATGCCCCTTAGATGAGAAAAGAAATCCGTTCCAAATACATGATACGCTGCCAATAAAACTTCTGTATCCGAATTGGTTTTAAAATGATATCGGGTACCTATTTCCTTTTTTAATTCGAGGTAGTTATAAATCTCACCATTAAAAATAATTAGATTACCCGTAGATTCGTCAAACATGGGCTGGTTGGCGCTTTCAGAAAGGTCAATGATACTTAACCGGGCATGCCCGAATGCAACCCTGTCTCTTTTCTCATAAAATAATCCATCAGGTCCACGGTAGTGAATCTTCTGAAGGATGGATTCTATATTCACCTTCATTTCATTTACCCCAATTATGCCTGCTATTCCACACATCAGCTTGTTATTACAATTAATATTTAATTATCACTATTGTCCGAATAACTCAATGAAAGCCGCACTGGTATTGGCCTCATCCCCAACCCCCTCTCCGAAGGAGAGGGGCCGTGAAACTTAATGCCAGCAAGTGTTTCATTAAAATTGATAGTTTTTAGTCGGACAATAAAGTTTAATTATCCCCGATCCCTATTACTATTCAACTTTAAAAAACTATTATTTTTTCCGTCGCTCTTTTTACCTAAATCCATTATTTGATCTATCACTCCTTTCAATCTTTCTTCATGCGAATAACCGCTTTGTTTGCACCTTGCAAATCCTGCGGCTGCGATTGCTTTCCGCTCCTCTTCATGTTGTAAATAATAGTTCACTTTCTCCAATAATTGTTCTTTTACTGTAAAAAATCCTGCTTCCTTTCCTTCTTTAAAAAGAGATTCATGCACCTCACTTTTTTCGGCCAGCATAAAAACGCCACAGGCAGGAATCTCAAAAGTGCGGCTGTCTTGTTCATCCCTGTTTCCATGTCGCAAAAAATGCAAAGCAATGTCCATGCCATTAATAGTTTTGATGTATGCTTCACCATACACAGAAGGTCCTTTGTAAAATGGCTTTATGATATCCCATTGTTTTCCTTTTGGCCAGCCATCACCGGTAATACTCACAGGTATGTTATTTTTAATTAAGTACGCAATGTAATCTTCACGATCGCTTTCATAAGTACCTACAAAGCCGACAGTTGATTTGTATTTCAAAATATCTTCCCTGTTTAGTTTTACGGGCCGGTGAAATTCCGGATCATAAGAACGATAGCAAAGTGCTACATTTTGCGCGCCTGCCTTTTTCAATTCGTCAATGTTTACTTTTCGTTGCACAAAAAAACAATCCATATACTTCGCATTTGAAAGGGCCAGCCGCCACTGGTGTCTCAATCTGCCTGTAATATCATCTGTTACTATGTTTACAATCTTTGTATTTGGGAAAAGTTTTTTTATTTTTTTAAATGATGAGGAATTAAGAAATGATTTATTGTCTACCCAGATAATATCCACCGGGCTTTTACTCAAAATCTCCATTACTTTTTTATTCAGCAAATAAACACCCGGGCCAATATTGAGATGATGATGGGATTTTATAAATGGACCTTTATAGATATAATTGTCGACATTAATTCCTTGAACTTTATGCCCCATAGATCCCAGCGCTTTAAAACGTCCAAATGAGTTGGATTGAGGATGCAGGCTGCCGATGTATAAAATGGTCATTATAAATAATAAGAAACAATCTCCTCAATATCCTTTTCCGGATTTACTGGTTCAGAAAATGTTGGAACCCATCCTTCCTTTTTCAAAGCATAGGCTCTGTCAATCGTTGCTGCCAAATCATCCGCATTATCATATTCAAAAAGAAACCCGTTAACACCATCTGTTATGGCATCTTTATTCCCTTTGGCCGAAGAAGCAATGACAGGCAACTTTTCATAAAACGCATCTTTTATTATAAGCGAAAACATTTCGGTAAACACACTGGGCAATACCAGGAAATCATATTCATTCAAGATGGAAAGTAAGTGATGGTAGCCGGTTGTTCCTTTAAAATTAAATGAATATTTTTTTGAACAATTTTCAAAGTATTTCTGATCTACGATATTGCCGTACACATCCAACTGAATATGTTTTGAAGCAATATCATTCATCGCTTTGCATAAAAGATGCAAGCCTTTTTGGTATTGAATCCTGCCGACAAAAAGGATTCTATTTTTGATGAAACGACCTGGTTTTTCATCAGGCCCCGGCATATTTGTTTTAGTCTTATAAGGAATCTTTTTGATGCCAGGATCATTATAACCATTTTCCGATAAAATATTTTTGAACCAATCCGCGTAAATAAAAATAAGGTCACAAATCGAAATCAATTCATTTAATTTTTGATACTTTTCAATGATTCTTTTTTCAAGCTCTCTTTTCTTGCCGGTCACAGCCATCATCCCTGAAACTATGGATAAATACATTTCCGATCTACCCGTCTTTTCATACCCCATCTTATCTGCAATCACACATTCAGTGCATCTTTTCGCATCAGAAAATGTATTACAATCTTCCACACCTTTGTACCTGAAGTCTCCTTTGTAGCAGGTAAAATAAGGAAGATGAAAAGTGAAAAAAACTTTCTGCGTGTGTTCTTTTGCCTTTTTAAACCAGGGAATCTCAATTCCTCCATATTCCGAATATTCATGGAAATGGCAGATATCAAAATTCCCATCGGCAAGAAGTTTCTCAAAAACCTCAATTTGCCCATTTAGGTAATTTACTTTCACCCGTTCGTAAATGTAATCTGCCTTTTCATTCACATTTAATGCAGCCACTTCTACCTCAAAATGATGGTCCAGTAAAATAGTGGCTAACCAGTGGGTGTAATTTTCAATGCCGCCGTTTTTTCCCGGCAAGTAATTTCCTGTGACTAATAATATTTTCAATAATTCACTTTTTGAGCCTATCAGCCAGGCGGGTCGCTTGCATTTGACACGGTCGGGCCGCTTGCCTTTTGGCGGCCTGACCGATTATCAAAGAGTACACTCCGCTGTTGTGTAGCGGATAATGCCCTTTTAGTAGTGAGACCTTTAACGATTCGATTCGGGACTATCGGTCAGATGGATCGCTTGCATTTGACACGGTCGGGCCGCTTGCCTTTTGGCGGCCTGACCGATTATCAAAGAGTACACTCCGCTGTTGTGTAGCGGATAATGCCCTTTTAGTA
>DATCFI010000112.1:0-19522 GCA_036509585.1 Hanamia sp.
CTTTTGCGTAAATAGAACCACTGGCCCCTGAAATTGCTATAATTATTTTGTTCACTGCTTTATTTCAATCTAGATTTTGAATATTTTGATTACTGATCAAATAAAACCTAATAATGTTCGTTTACTGTTAATGGATAAAAAAGCATTTTTTGCTTTAATAGCCTGTTTTTTTGTTTTTTCGTTTGGCAAAGTTAAACCAACTGTAAAGGAAAAAATAAATTGGATAAGCCTGGATGAGGCAAATGTGAGAATGACATCTGAGCCAAGGCCTGTACTAATGGACCTTTATACTAATTGGTGCTATTGGTGTAAAGTAATGGATAAAAAAACTTATAGCAACGCCAAAGTGATTTCTTATATAAACGACCATTTTTACGCTGTGAAGGTGAATGCTGAAGTAAAAGACACTGTTGTTTGGGATAATAAAAAGTATGCATTTAATTCAAATGATAAAATAAACGATTTTGCAATATATGTAACACGGGGGCAGTTGTCGTTTCCGAACACCATAATTTTTCCGGAAATAGATCAGCAGCCGGCTTCCATTCCGGGATACATGAAACCAAAAGAGATAGAAGCAATTCTTAAATATTTTGGAGAAGGAAATTACAAAACTGAAAATTTTAGTCAATTTTCAAAAGATTTTAAAACAACATGGTGAAAGCCATCTTAAAATATAAAAATTACGTAAGTAATTAAACTCGGTTTTTCATAGGATATTGGATTATAATAGGGGTGAATTTTCATTCGGCCCCTTTTTTTAAAATAATTTTTAAACCTATGCAACGTTTTGGAGTCAAAAGTGATCTATAAGCTAGTTGTGTTTGAAAAAATGCTACTTATTAAAATATAATAAAAGAGCGACAGCTTTTAAAATATAAAAATCCGCATAACGGATTAAACTCGGTTTTTCATAGGATATTGGATTATAATAGGGGTGGATTTTTATCCGGCCCCTTTTTTATTTTATATAGTTCGCATTAAAACATTATTTTGGTCGTTAAAGAATCACTTGTATCCATATAAAATCCGGCGTATGTTCAGAATTCTTACAATCTTGTCTTTGTTCATTTTATTTCTCACTAACAGTATAGCTCAGTCCAACAAAAGCGATACATTCTCTTCTGCAGGAGAATCTAATAATGACACAAAAGTAAAATACGGTGTAGCAAGTTACTATGCCGATAAATTCAAAGACCGGCAAACAGCGAATGGCGAAATTTATCTCCCGGAAAAATATACAGCTGCGTGTAATATATTACCGTTAAATACTTGGATAAGAGTTACCTGCGTCAGGAACAATAAATCAGTCGTAGTAAAAATTAATGACAGGATGAACGCCAAAAATAAAAGGCTGGTAGATCTATCTAAAATTGCCGCTAAAAAATTAAACCTGACGGCTTATGGTGTTATAAAGGTTAAGTTAGAAGTATTAAATGGGAAGCCCCCGGAAAATTAGTCCTTGCATTATCACATAATATATTTTTACTACAAGTATACCTATATTGATATTTAGCCTATTTAAAATAACAAAAATATTATATTTTATCTTTTTCTGAATTTGAATTGTGTTATTTCCTTACTTTTATAAAACACCTGACAGAAATACTTGCCCTTAATCTGACGATGTCGTCGTATTCTATCAGGTGGCTTTTCGTTTGAAACGCGTTGATTGCCTGCGATAGTTGGACGAGCGCGAATAAAAGTATAGTAACTAAAAGGGTATTGAACAAAGAAAGGTATGAATTTCTTTTTTAACCATAAACTCTAATCAACATGTCAAATTCGATATAATCTGGCTTCTAAGTAATGAAGATGACGCCACAAGAAATATAAATCCGCAACACAACATTTATATCGGTATTTTATAGCGCTATTGCTGATAGTATGATTATAACGGTGCTTAGATATTGACCAAATACGGAATGTTTTTGTTTGGATAAATAGGAGGAAAGCGCGCCGACGAATCTTTATGCCTGCGCAGTAGGGCCACCAAAATTCAATGGAAGTTCCACCGCTTCTATATCCTGGATAGGACCGTTCGCCGTTTCAAATTTTTTCACATTGTCTATCATCGCTTTCATAAAACGCTTGGCATGTGTAGGGGTGAGAATGATTCGGCTCTTTACTTTGCTCTTTGGCGTACCCGGCATTACATTTACAAAATCCACCACAAACTCAGCATGGCTATGCGTAATAATGGCAAGGTTGGCATAAGCTCCTTCTGAAACTTCTTCTGATATTTCGATATTCAATTGGTTGGGCACCTGTGGCTGATCGGGCATGATTCTTTTTATTTTCAAAAGTATAACAAAGAGCGAAGGATAAAAAATAAAACCCTTTTTTGATAATCAATGATTGCTATTCAAAACAAAAACAGGATTATTTGTTGGTTTACTATTATCAAAATCTTTTTACTTATAATTCTGTCCCTGGTAACTTTTAACTGATAACTTTTCACTTTTCTCTTATCCCCTCACTCTCAATATATTTGCAGCAATGAGCAATGACACTTCAAAAGAGTTGGATCTATTCAACGAGATAATACAACCCACATCTACCTGGATAGAAGTGATTTTGCCATTGGCCCTCCCGAAAACATATACCTATTCAGTTCCCGAAAAATTAGTTAAGAAATTACAAATCGGATCGCGGGTAGAGGTCGTTTTTGGAAAAAACAAAAAATACGCGGGCATCATAAAATCCATCACCAAAGAACAACCGGCTTATGGAACCAAAGATATTATAAGCGTGATAGATGATGAGCCTGTCATTTATCCTAAGCAATTACAACTCTGGAAATGGATCAGCGAATATTATATGTGCAGCGAAGGCGAAGTGATGGCAGCCGCACTACCTACGCACCTGAAACTAAGCAGCGAAGCCATTTTAATTTTTAATGAGGAATACGGCGAAGATTTTTCTGCCTTGGACGATGAGGAATATTTGCTTGCAGAAGCATTGCTCATAAAAAAAGAATTAAAAATTACGGAGGCGCAACAGGTTTCCAGTATCATTCATGTTTACCCTTTAATTAAACGGCTGATTGAAAAAAAAGTTTGTTTTATCTGGGAATCCCTTAAAGACAAATACAAAGAGAAAAAAGAAAATTTCGTATTGCTGAATCCTGAATTTTCATCAGATGAGAAAATGAATGCGTTAATGGATGAATCGTTAACAAGGGCGCCAAAACAAATGGAATTGCTATTAAGTTTTCTACATCTCTCGAAAACAAAAGGCGAGGTGTTGCAAACCGAACTGCTGAAGAAATCAGGCGCCAGCGCTGCACAGTTAAAAGGTTTGACGGATAAGAATATTTTATTTATTCAGAGGCGAAGTACTGACCGCATTCAATCGTTGCCAAAGAAAATGGAAGTGAACTTTGAATTGAATGATGCGCAGAAAATCGCTTTGACTCAGATCGATAAAGCATTTGAACAAAAAGAAGTATGCCTTGTTCACGGTGTAACCAGCAGCGGCAAAACACAACTTTATATAAAGCAGATAGAAAAATTTGTGAACGAAGGAAAACAGGTGTTGTACCTGCTTCCTGAAATTACGTTGACCGCACAGATCATCAGGAGGCTGCAGCTTTATTTTGGCGGCAACATTGCTATCTATCATTCTAAGTTTAATAATAATGAGAGAATAGAAATCTGGAACAAAATAAAAACCGGCGAACTGAAAATAATTCTAGGTGCCAGAAGCGCCTTGTTTCTTCCTTTTAAAAATCTGGGACTTATTGTTATTGACGAAGAGCACGATCCATCGTTTAAACAGCAGGACCCCGCTCCACGCTATAATGCAAGAGACGCTGCCATTTTTTACGCGTCACTTTTTGATGCAAAAGTTTTAATGGGCAGTGCCACGCCTTCCCTTGAAAGTTATTACAATACACAGAAAAATAAATACGCGCTGGTTACGCTATTGGAAAGATTTGGAGGAACACAATTACCTGAAATCAACATAATAAATACCAAAACTGTAGCTGCTTCTAAAAAAGGGAAGGTGATGATTTCGCCTCAGTTAAAAGCGGCCATCGAGACTGCATTACAAAATGATAAACAGGTAATTCTTTTTCAAAATCGTCGTGGCTATGCGCCATTTCTAATTTGCGGAACCTGTGGATTTATTCCTCAATGTGAAAATTGCGCCGTTACCTTAACGCTGCACAAGTATTCTAATAAATTGCATTGCCATTATTGCGGAAATACCTATCCAACTCCAACTGCCTGCCCTGCATGCGGAAGCGTAAATTGGATGGAGAAAAACTTTGGAACAGAAAAAGTGGAAGAAGAACTGACGGCAGATTTTCCAAACAACAGGATTGCAAGGATGGATGTAGATGCGGTAAAAGGTAAAAATGCGCACGACACGTTGATCAAATTATTCGAGCAGCATCGCATTGATATATTGGCCGGAACGCAAATGGTAGTGAAAGGTTTGGACTTTGAAAAAGTAAGCCTAGTAGGCGTGCTGGATGCAGATGGCTTATTGAGTTTTGCAGACTTCAGGGTTAATGAAAGGGCCTTTCAACTGATGGAACAAGTAAGTGGCAGGGCCGGAAGAAAACAGGAAAGAGGCCTGGTGCTTATCCAGGCGTCTAAAATAAATCACCCGGTTTTATTGTTTGTGCAGCAGCATGATTACGTCCACTTTTATGATTTTGAAATGGAGATGCGAAAACAATTTTTCTATCCACCGTTCAGCAGGCTTATTCGTATTACATTAAAACATAAGTTGAAAGAAATTGCAACGGAAGCTGCAGATGTTTTGGGAAATTCTTTAGAAAAAGATTTTAACAATATTGCAGGCCCGGCAGCACCCGTTATCAACCGGGTTAGAAACATGTACCTGATGGAAATATTGATAAAGTTGCAACAAGACGCGGCTCATTTAAAAGTTCAAAAGAAAGTACTAAGCAACCATATTGATCTGTTAAAGTCTCAAAAGAAATTCAGAAGTGTGATTGTTGTTGCAGATGTGGATCCGTTTTAAAAGCTAAAGACTTATGGTACAAAGCATAAATTTAAAAGGACGCGGTTTAATATTTTTTGCGTAAATGAAAATCGTAACAAAAAGTTCTTCTACTGCAAAGAACTTTTTGCGTTACAGACTTGAAACAAAAAGAGTTCCGTGACCACTCAATTTATACTTTCACCGAATCTTTCGGAACTGCCTCATTTCTGAAAACCACTGTGCCGTCAAACACATCTACGAGCACCGGCTTGGTTTTATCAATTGTGCCACCTAATAATTTTTTACTCAACTGATTCACTATTTGTTTTTGAATCAATCTTTTCAACGGTCGTGCACCGAATTGGGGATCAAATCCATTCTCAGCAAGATATTCTAATGTATAATCCGTAAACTCAAGTTCTACGCCACTCCTGGCAAGTTGCCTTTTTAAATCATTCAACTGAATTCTGATTATTTCTTTGATATCATCGCGCATCAGTGGCTCAAACATAATTACTTCATCAATACGATTTAAAAACTCTGGACGGATCGTTTGCCGCAGAAGATTTATTACCTCGCGTTTCGTACTCTCTACTACTTCATCCTTATTTGTTTCACTCACATTTTCAAAATTAGCCTGAATGATCTGGCTCCCCATATTACTCGTCATAATGATGATGGTATTTTTAAAATTTACCACCCGACCTTTATTATCCGTTAGTCTTCCATCATCCAATACCTGCAATAAAATATTGAAAACATCGGGATGAGCTTTTTCAATTTCATCAAGAAGAATTACGCTGTATGGTTTGCGTCTAACTGCTTCCGTTAGCTGGCCTCCTTCATCATAACCTACATAGCCCGGAGGCGCACCAACTAATCTACTTACTGAATGTTTTTCCTGGTATTCACTCATATCTATCCTCGTCATCATGCTATCATCATCGAATAAATAATCAGCCAACGCTTTTGCCAGTTCTGTTTTACCAACTCCGGTTGTGCCGAGGAAAATAAATGAACCGATAGGTTTTTTTGGATCGTGCAATCCAGCACTGCTTCTACGTACCGCATCGGCAACAGCTTCAATGGCTTCGTCCTGTCCTACGACTCTTTTATGCAGTTCATCTTCCAGGTTGAGTAATTTTTCTTTCTCGCTCTGCAGCATTTTATTAACGGGAATACCTGTTGCTTTGGCGACACTTTCCGCAATATCCTCTGCATCTACTTCTTCCTTCAATAATCGCTTTTCACTGATATCATCAAGGTCAGCGGTGTACTCTGCAATCAGCTTTTCCTGTCCCTGCAATTTCCCGTATCGTATTTCAGCTACCTTGCCATAGTCACCTTCTCGCTCGGCTTTTTCAGCAGCCATCTTCAAATTTTCCATTTCAACTTTTGCGTTCTGCACTTTCTCTACCAGTTCTTTTTCCTGTTGCCACTTTGCTTTAAACGTATCGCGCTCTACCGATAAATTGGAAATTTCTGTATTCAACTCTTTTAACTTCGCTTCATCTTTTTCTCTTTTAATCGCTTCTCTTTCAATTTCTAATTGGCGAATTTGTCTTTCCAGGTTATCTAAACCTTCAGGCATTGAATTCATCTCAAGCCTAAGCTTGGCAGCACTTTCATCAATAAGGTCAATTGCTTTATCCGGTAAAAAACGGTCTGTAATATAACGGTTGGATAATTCAACAGCCGCGATGATTGCTTCATCCTTTATGCGAACGTGATGGTGTGTTTCATAACGGTCTTTCAAACCTCTCAAAATAGAAATAGCGTCTTCCACATTAGGTTCGTTCACCATCACTTTTTGAAACCTTCTTTCAAGCGCTTTATCTTTCTCAAAGAATTTTTGATATTCATTTAAAGTCGTTGCACCGATAGCTCTTAATTCTCCACGTGCTAACGCAGGCTTTAAAATATTAGCCGCATCCATTGCTCCATCACCTCCACCAGCACCCACCAGCGTATGTATTTCATCAATAAACATAATGATTTCACCATCGCTGTCACCCACTTCCTTTATCACCGATTTTAATCTTTCTTCGAACTCGCCCTTGTATTTTGCTCCTGCAATTAAAAGGCCCATATCTAGCGCAAAAATTATTTTTGATTTCAAATTTTCGGGAACGTCACCACTTATTATTCTAATAGCAAGACCTTCAACTATTGCGGTTTTGCCTACGCCGGGTTCACCTACAAGTATCGGGTTATTCTTTGTTCTTCTTGATAAAATATGCAATGTTCTTCTGATCTCTTCATCGCGCCCGATAACAGGGTCAAGCTTGTTACTTCTTGCCAGTTCATTTAAATTTTTGGCGTATTTATTCAGCGCATTAAATTGAGTTTCGGATGTTTGAGAAGAAACGGTAGAGCCTTTTTTCAAATCTTTAATGGCAGCGGTCAGATTTTTTTCTGTAAGGCCGGCATCTTTTAGAATCTTTGCTGCATTTTCATTTCCCTGTACAATAGCGAGTAACAAATGTTCTACACTCACAAACTCGTCGCCGAATGTCTTTAAACTCGCTGCGGCTCTTAACAAGACATTATTCAAATCGCGGCTTATTACCTGGGCCGGTTCTCCTGAACTTATTGTTGGAAGTTTTTTAAGGCTTTCATCAATTTTGCTTTCGACAAAATTGACATTTACATTATTTTTTTTCAGTAAAAAATCGACAGGGCTATCTTCCTCTGTGAGCAATGCTTTCAACAAATGCTCCACTTCTATATTTGGATTTTTGTCATTGAAGGCGAGCTGCTGCGCTTTCTGGAAAATTTCCTGCGATTTTATGGTTAAGTTACTTGGATTCATATGTAAAAGTATTTTTTTTTATTTATGTATGGTTGTTGCAACAAATTTTAATCCAACATAAGATTTGTAATATTTATGGCTGAAATGTTCCCTTGCTTCTGCCGCAAATGCAGTCCAAATGCTTTATGCATGCTATATTTTCAGTATTTATTGATTTGGCCTGACTAAAGTACTTTTGTAATCATTATGTTGATGCCTTTTGAATATACTTCGTTCATTAAAACCACCGCTATGTCGTTGGGTTTTGATTATTGTGGAATAGCCAAAGCTCAAAAGCTGGAAGAGGATGAAAGGCGTCTAGCATCCTGGCTAAAAAATGGATTTAATGGAAAGATGGGGTATATGGAAAATTATTTTGACCTCAGAATTGATCCTTCTAAATTAGTTCCTGGCGCCAAATCGGTGATTACTTTACTGATGAATTATTTCCCCTCTCAAGAACAAAATACTGAAGCGCCACAAATATCAAAATATGCTTATGGAAAAGATTATCATGAAGTGATAAAAGAAAAACTGAAAATATTTTTGCAATTAGTAAAAGAAAATATCGGGGAAATAAATGGACGAGGATTCACGGATAGTGCGCCTGTTCTGGAGAGGAGTTGGGCAGTAAAAAGCGGCCTGGGTTGGGTTGGTAAAAACGGGAATTTAATTACGAAAGACAACGGATCATTTTTTTTTATCGCTACATTAATTACCGACCTGGAACTGGAAGCAGATAACCCGTTTGTAAAAGATTATTGTGGTACGTGTACCAAATGTATTGACGCTTGCCCGACAGAAGCGATACTTCCAAATAAAGTGATTGATGGAAGCAAATGCATTTCTTATTTTACGATCGAACTAAAAGATATGCTGATTCCTGGTGAGATGAAAGGTAAGTTTGAAAACAAAATGTTTGGCTGCGATATATGCCAGGAGGTATGTCCGTGGAATCGATTTTCAAAACCTACTAATGAAATTGAATTTACTCCTTTAAATGAAGTATTGAACTTTTCTAAAGATGATTGGGAAGAATTGACTGAAGAAAGTTTCAAAATTATTTTTAAAAAATCACCTTTAAAGCGATCAAAGTTTGAAGGCATAAAAAGGAATTTAAAATTTTTGGATTCGTAGAGTTCCTTTAAAAAAAATCAATAATAAGTTTGATTTGTGTTTTCTTAAACTTGTTCAAAAAAAAATCATCTTTCAATATATTAAATTCAACCATTAAGTATTTTAAATCTCTTTCAAATACCTCAAAATCTTTTTCAGTAAAATCAACCTTAAAATGGACTTTAAAGAGAACTCCTGTAATTATCACGCTTGGTTGAATACAGTTTTCCTCACAGTCAGATTCAGAAGTACCAGTATAGAATTGAATGGGTTCAAGCCGAATTAGTTAGATCACCCAATCAAGTTTTAAAAATACAGTAAAGCCATAAAATAATCCGATTTTTATTTTAAAAAAATAGAAAACATCAGTTGCTTTTAAAAGGAAATCAATTGTTGCGACACATTTGTTTGACTTCTTCAGTCAATTATTTGTTGTTGTGTTTTCAAAACTCATCCAAATTCAAAAAACATTTCACTGAATCCTTTATCTTTATCCTTCAATATTGTTTCTATCATTGTCTGCTATCTTCTACTATATTTCGTTGCCATTTATTTACCTGTTGTCCGCAACGCCTTTTTTCATATTATACCGTTTGTCAGATGGAGTTTATTTTATTCTTTATCATTTGCTGGGATATCGCAAGAAGGTCATATTGGCCAATTTAAGAAATTCATTTCCTGAAAAAACCGAAGAAGAAATACATCGTATCTGCAAAAATTACTACCATCATCTTTGTGATCTTTTTTTAGAAACAATTAAAACGCTGACCATCTCGCGAAAAGGATTAGTAAAGCATTCCCCTTTGAGCCCGGAGGCAATAAAATTATTTGACCGCTTAGCAGACGAACAAAAAAGCATTATTGTTGTTATGGGCCACCAGGGAAACTGGGAGTGGGCTGGTAGTGCCTTCAGCGTGCTTTGCAAGCAACAGTTGTATGTAATTTATCACCCATTAAATAATAAATTTTTCAACGGTTTGATGCATAAAATCCGCACCAGGTTCGACGCTAAAACCATACCGATGCGCGAAACTTTTAGAGAGATGCTGATGAGCAAAAGAAGCGGCGAAATCAGTGCTACCGCTTTTATCGCCGATCAAACACCTCCACCAGAGAGCGCCTACTGGACCCAATTCTTAAACCAAGATACACCCGTATTCAGAGGGACAGAACTTATCGCAAAAAAGCTGGATTACCCGATTGTGTATGCTTCCATTAAAAAAATAAAACGCGGCTACTATAGAGTCAATGCTGAAATATTGGAAGAACAACCGCAACAAACACCCGAGGGATTCCTAAGCGAGTTGCATACACAAAAACTCGGAAAAAATATTATCGAACAACCCGAAACTTGGCTCTGGAGCCACCGGAGATGGAAACATAAAAAGCCTGCCAAATTACAAGTTCCAGATTGATTCAACGATCTGACGCATAACATTCTGTAATTTTTTCTTAACATATCATACCGATAAAACCCTCAATTGGGAATAGTTTTTGATAGTCTTTTTATTAAAAATTATTTACCATGGACAAGAGAGAAAAATTAAATGGCATGGAAAAAATGCTCCGTGAGTTCGACGACATTGTAAACAGCCAGACTTCGTTATTGAAAAAAGTGGCCCAATTAGAAGCTGAAAATATTAATCTTGGAATCAGTCTTCTTGAAAAAAAATTGCCTGAGATACATTCAAAAGCTGATGACACCCTTACTGTAGCTAAGGCATTAAAGGAAGAATTTACAGATGTAAAAGACAAATTTATTAAAGACAATAAATTAGATGAAGTAGCGTCTGTTGCATAAAATTGTTGTCACTACCGCGACGGCTTATTCCTAATAAAAACAATAAAGTCGGTTGCAGGAATTTTACCTATCCCATTTTGTTTCAAAAGAGTAACGATCTGTCCACGGTGATAGGTCTGGTGATTAAATAAATGCAATAAAACTTCATTTACTGGTTGTTTAAAATATTCCTTTTTTGAATTATGATACCCAAAAACGTGGACAAGGGCGTTCTCGTTGGATTCCTTTACCCAATCGCTCCATTGGCTGGATGATAATAATAATTTTTTCGAAACCAATTCAACATTTTCGTTTGGATCTTTTTCCGGAAATTCAACACGTTCCTTTAGTTTCAAACGCTGCCACCACACCTCTTCAACTTCCATCAGATGCACAAGCGTTCTATAAATACTCCCAAAGCTGCTCCCTGTTTCTTTGTGCAACAATTCAGACTGAAGCGTATTTAATTTTGTCAACAAAATTTTATTAGCCCATAAATTGTAAGCTGCAAATTTTTGAAGAAGTTCTTTCATTTTTTTCATACAAAGGAAAGAAGAAAAACAGATATAGAAGTTCCTTTTTGAAAACCATTCGTCAGCTTAATTTTCAAAAAAATAAATTTTATTTTCAAATTTTGTTGTAAATAAAAATTATCTTGAACTTCTTTACCATAAAAAAATACACCATGAACTCACGTAGAAAATTTTTACAGAATTCGGCTGCAATTATTGGAGGTACTGCGCTGGTAGCAGCAACAAATAAAAGTGCATTTGCTATTTTGAAAAAGAGCATTTCTCCAAATGAGCAAATAAACGTTGGCGCAATAGGCATCAACGGAATGGGGTTTTCCGACCTTTCTTCTGCATTGAAGATTCCCGGAGTAAACGTAGTCGCGCTGTGCGATGTGGATGCCAATGTGATAGTAAAAAGAATGAAAGACCTGGAAAAGATGAAAGTGGATACTTCCAAAATAAAAACGTATAATGATTATCGTCAGCTTCTTGATAATAAAGATGTAGATGTGGTAATTGTTGGCACTCCCGATCACTGGCACGCTTTGATAATGATGGACGCCTGCGCTGCCGGAAAAGACGTGTATTGCGAAAAACCGGTAGGTAATTCAATTGGTGAATGCCGGGCGATGCTAAAAGCACAACAGCATTATAACAAAGTAGTGCAGGTAGGACAATGGCAGCGGAGTCAGCAGCATTTTAAAGACGCTGTAGATTACGTGCAAAGTGGCGTGCTTGGTAACATACGCACAGTAAAAGTTTGGTGCTACCAGGGATGGATGAAGCCTGGACCTATAGTTCCCGATACAACACCTCCTGCTGGTGTTGATTATAAAATGTGGTTGGGTCCAGCTCAGACACGCTCATTCAACTCAAGTCGTTTCCATTTTAATTTTCGATGGTTTTGGGATTATGCAGGTGGCCTGATGACCGACTGGGGCGTGCATCTTTTGGACTATGGATTGCTCGGAATGAAAGAACCCATTCCAAAATCGATCGCTGCTTTAGGTGGACGCTTTGCCTATCCTGATCTTTATGAAGAAACACCTGACACACTTACTACTCTTTATGAGTTTGATAACTTCAACATGACCTGGGATTCAGCCATGGGAATAGATAATGGGCCGTACAATCGCGATCACGGCATTGCTTATATCGGCAACAACGGAACGTTAATTCTAAATCGTGGTGGATGGGAAGTGATAGAAGAAAAGCAAAGCAAAAGTAAAGTCAGCAAACCCCTTGTAGCCTCTTCTGATAATGGCTTAGACAAGCATTGGGAAAATTTCATCAGCGTGGTTAAATCGAGAAAAAAAGAAGAACTCAATTGCCCGGTATCCGCGGCCGCTAACGTAGCCACAGTAGCGCAGATGGGAAACATTGCTTATAGGAGCGGCAAGAAACTGGAATGGGACGCCGCAAAAGAAAAATTCACTGATGAATCCGTTAACAAAAAATACTTGATGAAAGAATATCACAATGGTTATAAGTTGAAGAACGTATAGTCCATGCCGATAAAATAGAATTTTCTATCCATTAAACTTTTTGTAGAAAATGCAATCTATAAAAATAAATTTTTCAAAATGAAAAAGTTTATCTCTTTATTAAGTGCATTAATTTTTGTGGCAATTATTATGTCAGGTTGCGGCCCCTCGAAAGTGATTGTGAAAGAAAAGCCTGCTCCTCCCAGGTATTCGCAACCCTTAGCTCCCGGCCCGCAGTACATTTGGGTAAGCAACGAATGGGTTGTCAAAAATGGAATATATGAATACCGCAAGGGCTATTGGGTACCTGTGAGCAATAAACACAGGCATTATACGGAAGGACATTGGGAATCCCGGAAACACGGTTGGGTATGGATAAGCGGCCATTGGAAATAAGTGGATCGATTTTTAAATAGAATACACATTTCTAAGAAAATTTAGAAATAACAAAGCCCATCGATTTGACCGGCTTTTTGTATATTCAATGGATTAAACAATAAAATTCATGAATCAAATAGATATAGAAAATCTGTTCGTCATAGATATTGAGACTGTTTCCGAAAAGGAAGATTTCCATTTATTAGATAAGGACTGGCAGGATCTGTGGGCTCAAAAAATAAGTAAAAGCCTGCCGCCAGAAACAACCCCTGAAGCATATTATCCGCTACGTGCGGCCATCCTGGCTGAGTTTGCCAAGATAGCGTGCATTAGCTTTGGATATTTTAAAAAAGAAAATACCCAATGGCAATTAAGAATAAAATCCATTTGCTCAGAAAATGAAACAGATATTTTAAACAGGTTTGTCGACACGATTAAAAATTTATTTAGTAAAAATCACAAATGGATTTTTGCTGGCCATAACATTAAAGAATTCGATATTCCCTTCCTATGCAGAAGATTGCTTGTTAATAACATTCCCATTCCCTCATACATTGATTTTCAAAATATGAAACCGTGGGAAACACCCATGTTGGATACCTTGCATCTCTGGCGCTTTGGAGATTATAAACATTACACATCTCTTAAATTATTAGCTGCGGTAATGGGTGTGCCATCGCCGAAAGACGATATTGACGGCAGCCAAGTAGGCGAGGTTTACTGGAAAGAAAAGAACCTGGAGCGCATTTCTATTTATTGCGAAAAAGATGTAGCCACGGTGGCTAACCTGTTGCTAAGATTTAAAGGTTTGCCTGTGTTAAAAGAAGAGCAGATCGTATTTGTGGACAGGGCCTAACATCAACAACCAACAGTAAATCAATAAATAACACGAAAACGTATTCTACCAGTAACAGTGAATATTACACGAAAATATAATCTACCAATCTTTCTCAGGACTATTCGGCGCCGGAGCACCTTTTATCTTATGCAACTTATCCTGCAGTTCTTTTTCGTTCTGAAGAAGGGATTTTAATTTTTCAATAGCGTCCTGTTTCGACATTTTAGGCGGCGTTTGCTGAGGTTGATTGTTTTTTTGCTGATCATTTTTCGGCTGATCTTTTTGTTGTTGCTTCTTTTGATCTTGCTTTGGATTCTGTTTTTGATTCTGTTTTTGATCTTGCTTTTTCTGTTCTTCCAATGCGCGTTGCAAATTTTGCCTGGCTTCTTCGTCATTCGGATTTAGCACCAAAGCGTTTTTATAAGCCGAAATACAGTCAGGGAGTTTCTTTGCTTTTTGATAAGCAACGCCTTTATTATAAAAGGCTTTTTCTTTGACAAAACTATCGGTGGTGTTGGCAATAGCATTGTCATAAGACTTGATCGCTTCGTCGGTTTTATTTGTTTTATATAAAGTATTTCCCAAATTATAATTCGCAATAAAATTTTGATCTGATTTTTTTAAGGCGTCACGATATTCATTCTCAGCAGCATCATATTTATTTTCCTGGTAGGCTTTATTCCCTTTTATTAAAGATGATTTTGCACTCTGAGAAAATGATGAAAGGCTTATATTCATTAATAAAAAAACAGCAATGCTTCCTTTTACTTTAAATTTCTTTTTTTCAGAAAAGAAAAATTCTATCAATAACAAGATAAACGCTGCGGCTAAAAAATATTGAAAATATTGTTTAAAAGCAGTGTAAGAGCTATCGCTAATGCTGGCTTCAACGCCGATATTGGCTAATTGTTTTTTTAAATTGGCAGCCACCTCATCGGTATTAGAATATAACTGGTAAATACCGTGACCATCTTTGGCGATATCGCTCAATTCTTTTTCATCTAATTTAGTAATAACTGTTTCGCCTTTATCATCTTTTAAATATTGCCCTGTCGCGGGATTCAAAATTGGCGCACCTTCGGGCGATCCAATACCAATTGTATTGATCATGATTCCCGCCTTTGCCATTTCTTTTGTGGTCTTTATTGCGTCATCGTCATGGTCTTCGCCATCGCTTATTAGCAGTACCGATTTAAAGGTTTTATCATTGGAATTAAAAGCTGCTGCGCACATTGTCAACGCATCGCTTATTACCGTGCCCTGTGTAGGCACGTCGTCAGGCGAAGCAGCAGCGAGATACATTTTTGCGGCTTCATGATCTATGGTCAACGGCATTTGCAAATAAGCGCGCCCGGCGAATATTACAAGTCCAATCTTATCATCAGGAGAGTTGTCAATAATTTTTGATATTAGCTGTTTGGCCCGTTCAATCCGACTGGGCTTTACATCATTTGCCAGCATACTTTTACTTACATCAAGCGCTATCATCAGGTCAGTTCCTTTGCGGCTTATTTTTTGGGTACCATCCGGCTTTACCAAACCCGCTACGGCAAAGGCACAAAGCACAAAAGCGGACACAACTAAAATGAATTTAGTAAGAAATTTTTTGGGAGAGAATTGAGCTGTTAATTCCTTGACCAATGCCGGATCACCAATTTTTTTTGCAGCTTTTTTCTTCCATTTTACAAGAGTAAAATAAAAAAAGATGATTAATGGAATGGCAGCTAAAGTGAGAAAATATTCTATGTATTGGAAATGGATCATTTATAGTTGCTAAATTAAAAATATTGGCGATTCTTTACTGTTAAATAGTTGTTTATCTATTTTAGAAAAACAAAACAGATCCTGTATAATCAAATATTAACAATCTCGTTTTTATTTTTCACCCTTAAAGAAACCCATGCCTTTTAAAATAGATTTAGAAACATGTATACCGATCGACTTCATATCTAACCTGCTTTCAGGAGATTTAACAAAAGTTACAAAGAAATAAACGTGTCGGTTTTCCACGATCCATCCTAAAACCCACCCGATGGCGTTATCCTTATTGTACACACCAGAGCCAGTTGCATAACTTAGCTGATAAAGATTATTGTCTTCCTGCAGCATTTGGTCCTCTACCATTTGTTGCGCATATTTTTGAAACGGAAGCTGGTTGAAATATAACTTACTTACAAATCCTAGTTGCTCATCCGGAGAGATCTTTAAATGATCATTAATCCATAATGAATCAACCGCACCATTAACGTTCTTGTTGCCATATCCGATTGAATCAATCCAAACCTTCATGGTATCTTTGCCCACTTGGTTTGCAAGTGCCTGAAAAAAAATATTTGAAGACGTTTTAAATGCTTCTTTAAAAGAAAGCGCAGAATCTTTTCCAGTGCCAGTTGCAAGTACTGTATTTTCATTGGAAATTTTTCCTGCTTGTATTCCTACAAGCGAGTTGAGCATATTAAAGGATGTGGCGGGAGAGAACCGCTGGGTATCCAGATCCATGTTGTAAACGGTAATGCTTCCGAGTTGGTTATTTAGAAATGAAAAACTTCCCTGTACGTTTGACGAATCAAAATATTTTTTCAAGCTGGGGTCAATTTTGGTATTATTAACGCTGCATGAACTGAGGAAAATAAACAACGAAAGAACTGGTAAGAAAAATTTATTCATAGGAATTAATACTATTTATTTAAAGAAAAATTATTTTGTTTCTAAATGTTTGGCCGTCGCGGACAAGGCATCATAAAAGCTCTTACCAAATTTACGGATCAACGGCTCTTTTAAAAATTGATAAACCGGCATTTTCAATTTTTTACCGAGCACACATGCCGCATCGCAAAGGTCTTCTCTCGGTTCATAATTAACTAATTCTGCTTTTTTAGTTTTTTTTGTGCGAATAGGAAACAGGTGGCAACTAATGGGCTTTTTCCAACTTATTTTGCCGTCATTATATGCTTGCTCAATACCGCATTTTACAATATTATTTTTATCTACTATTCCATACGCACACATTCCATTGCTGATGGTTGGTGTTACCCAACCAAATTCTTTATCATAAAGATATTTGCCTTCAGTTTCTAATATAAGTTTCGCTTCTGTAGAAAGATAGGGCAACACCGACTTGTAAGCAGCATTTATTTCTTTTAATTCCGAATTTTCCAAAGGAGCGCCCGCATCTCCATCTACGCAACAGCCACCTTTGCATTTCACCAGGTCGCAGACAAACTGCTCTTCTATTACTTCATTACTAACCAGAATATCATCTATTGCAATCATGCTGCAAAAATAGGGGAGAAAAATAAAAAATCGTAAATAAACAATATCAGCATAAGGGCTGCATCAGTAAACGAAGAAAAAGAGGAAATTCTTATTTATGTCGCTTAAGAAAGTCCTTTTCATTCCACTAAACAGCGTTAATTTTCTGAAATATTTTTAACACGCAGGTTAATTTTTAATTTCAAAAATTGCTAATAATTTAAAATCCATATCTTCATTTCAAGTAAAAATTTTAAAATGAATATCGCACCTTACATTGAACATACATTGCTAAAACAAACTACTACATTAGCCGTCATTGAAACAGTTTGCAAAGAAGCGAAAGAATACGAATTTGCAGCGGTTTGTGTTCCTCCTTTATATGTAAAGAAGGCTAAAGAAGCCCTGGAAAATTCTGAAGTGAAAGTAGCTACTGTTATAGGTTTTCCGATGGGCTATTGCGCAATAGAAGCTAAGGTTGCCGAAATAGTTTTGGCCATTGTCGATGGTGTTGACGAACTGGATATGGTAGCTAATATTTCAGCTATTAAAAACGGGGATTGGACGTTTATCGGCAATGAAATCAACACAATAATGCCAATTGTAAAAAACAAAAACAAAGTAATTAAAGTAATTATAGAAAGCGGCGTACTAACCGATGATGAGATTATAAAATGCTGCGACATCTATGGCGCCGCGGGAGTAGATTATGTTAAAACATCCACTGGATTTGCAGAGAAAGGCGCGTCTATACATGATGTACAATTAATAAGAGCACATCTGTCCGATTCTGTAAAAATTAAAGCAAGTGGCGGTATCAGATCTTACTCATTTGCAAAAGAATTAATTAACGCAGGCGCCAACAGAATCGGTTGCAGCGCAAGTATCGACATCGTGAATGAAGGAAAATAATCTAAGATTCCGCCATATTGCATTACTCTGTATTGGTATTATATTTGCGAATAACTGTTCTATTTAAAACTATGAAAAGATCAATTTTTTTAGCCTGTATTTTATGTTGTCGTTTTTCTTTTGCCCAGAAATCAGATTCATTATCTACACCAAAAGGAAATGGTGTGGTAGTATTTAAAGACATTAGGTTGGATATACTTTCGGACAAGGAAACGGAACTAAATACAGCCTTTCTAAAATTACAGGCCCGCACTGCACAAGGATTCAGGTTAATGGTACTGAATACGAGCGACAAGAACTACGCGTTTAAAATAAGAGCGGAATTGCTACAAAAGTTCCCCGAACAAAAACCATACATGTGGTTTGCCAATCCGTACATAAGAATAAAATTTGGAAATTTCAGGACTAAAGAAGAGGCTGAGCCTTACAGAAAGGAAATTAGCAAGATGCTGGATGGTGCCAACATTTACCTAATTCCCGAAACCATCGAAGTTGATCCTGGAAAAGACTTCGACCCTGATAATAATATGCAGTAATAACGATAACCAGCGTTAGAGATTTAGTTTTTAATAACGGTTAGATATTGCTTTACCCACACATCGATTCTGTATCAACTTGCTATTAGAAATAGGAAAAGGGGATATTTGTTTCAACGATTTCTCCGCACAACTCAATAAAAAAAGGAGCAAGATTTTTTCTTACTCCTTTTGCTTTATAAATTAGTTACCAGAATTATTCCTCTTCGTCAAAAGCCATGGCTTCTTTAGTAGTCATCAGTAATTCATACTCTTCCTTACTACCTACGATCATGTTCTCAAAATCTCTCAATCCAGTACCTGCAGGTATCGGATGTCCGGTAATCACATTTTCTTTCAGGCCAAGCATTGTATCTGTTTTCCCCTGTATTGCAGCGGACGATAATACTTTAGTTGTTTCCTGGAATGAAGCTGCTGAAATCCAACTTTGAGTTCCCAAAGATGCTTTGGTAATACCCTGCAATAATGGTGAAGAAGTAGCAGGTTTAGCATCCCGGAATTCAACCAACTTTTTATCAGCCCTCCGTAGTATGGAATTTTCTTCCCTTACTTCGCGTAAGGTTACTATCTTACCCGGGCGCATTTTACTGCTATCGCCTGATTCAGTTACTACCTTCTTGTCAAAAATCCAATCGTTCTCGGTATTGAAATCAAACCTATCTTCAGTATCACCCTCAAGGAATTTAGTGTCCCCGGCATCCTCTATCGTTACTTTTCGCATCATCTGGCGAACGATCACTTCGATATGCTTGTCGTTAATTTTTACACCCTGCAAACGGTACACTTCCTGGATTTCGTTAACCACATATTCCTGAACCGCAAATGGTCCTTTAATAGAGAGTATATCTGCAGGAGCTATCTGGCCATCAGATAATGCAACGCCTGCTTTCACGAAATCACCTTCCTGCGCAAGTATCTGCCTTGTAAGTGGAACCAAATATTTTTTGGTAATTCCGTCTCTGGC
>DATCFI010000113.1:0-8661 GCA_036509585.1 Hanamia sp.
TGGCAATAGTGGCAGATCATCTAAATCCAAACCTTTATCTTTCATAAACTGAATCAACAGATCATCGAAACCCTCGAGTCCAATGGGCTTATGTTTCATTATTCCAGGACAGGCATGGCCGGCAGCATATACATCAGGATAACCCAAAACTAACAATGAACGTGCTTGAGGTTCAGGCATTAATTTCATTTCTGCTTCCAGGATAACAACACAAGTTCCTTCGGAGCCAACTATGGCTTCCGCTACATTAAAACCTTTGTCAGGCATGAGTGATGGCAAATTATACCCTGAAACACGCCGGGGAATATTCGGAAACTTTTCTTTTATTTTATCAGCATACTTATCTCGTAAATCTTTTAATTGCTGATAAATTTCTCCTTTTCTCCCTCCTTCTTTTATTATTTTTTTGAGTTCATCATCAGATGTCGGGCCTATCTTAATTTTGATGCCATCGTAAGTAAGAATGGTGAGCGATTCGGTATTATCGGCGGTACGAGCACCGTATCCGTAAAATTGTGCCATCACGGAATGAATACCGCAGGAATCATTGCCCAACATTCCTCCAATCGCACAATGACTATGTGTTGCAGGGTCAGGTCCGAAAGTGAGGTTCGCTGCTTTTTTGGTGGCTTTCCGCATTTCATCCAACACAATTCCAGGTTGGACAGTTACTGTTTTTTTCTCTTTATCAATTTTTAAAACCTTGTTGTAATATTTAGTCATATCCATTACCACGGCCACATTACAACAAGAACCTGTGAGGCTGGTGCCACCGCCTCTTGATAATAACGGTGCGTGGTATTTCCGGCAAATTGCAACGGTATTAATTATATCTTCTTCAGTTTTTGGAAGCACGACACCTAATGGAACCTGGCGGTAATTGGAAGCATCCGTTGCATACAATGCCTTGGTTCCGTAATCGAACCGGACCTCTCCCTCAATTATTTTAATTAATTCAGCTTCCATAGAAGCCACATCTACTCCCTGGGAATATTTTGTTTCGTAATTCAGGTCTAAAGTATCTGTTGCCATATTTTTTTATTTTCAATCGTTTTTATTTTAATCGGTCAAGATTATAAACAGTACCTTCTCAAAAATATTTTTATCCAAAAACTTTGTATTTTTCCGCATCCTGATATTTGAATTCCAATCCCAAACCCAGACGGCTCATATCTGCGTGCAGCGCTCCATCCACGGGTTGTGCTACTCCGTCAAACAACATATTTTCAATCCGTACATGGTCATAAAAATATTCGGCCGTAAAAAAAGACTGCAATGACAATCCTGCATGCAAATGAAGGGATGGCGCGCAATGAGAAGAAAAAGGCAATTGATGCGCTTCGCAATTATAGCCTGCTTTTAAGAAGGTAGAAATTCCACCACAACGCGTAGCATCGGCCTGCAATACATCTACACTTCCCGCACTCATCATTTGTTCGAAATAGGGCAGATTATATCCATATTCACCTGCGGCGATATTTATACCAGCAGGTGCATTTTCGCGGATTAAATGCAAACCCTTCAAGTCACTTGCAGGAACCGGTTCCTCAAACCAACTAACACCCAGATCAGCAAATTTTTGCGCCATCTTGAGCGCTTGTTTTGCAGTGTACGCGCCATTGGCATCTACAAATAGTTCCACCTTTCTTCCTATTGCTTCCCTCGCTTTCCCTACACGATAAACATCTTTGCCAGGCTCGCGTCCAATTTTCATCTTCACTTGTTTGATTCCCTTTTCAGCCCAGCCTGATAACTGGCTTTGTAATCTTTCGATAGAATAAGATGTGAAGCCACCGCTTCCGTAAATTGGGAAATCGTCGCGCACTTTTCCCAGCAATAATGCCAATGGCAAATCAAGAATCTTTGCTTTTAAATCCCACAAAGCGTTGTCAACAGCGGATATAGCCATAGAGATTATTCCGCAATTGCCACTGTTTCGTACGCTGGCCACCATTGATTTTAAGATCCAGGGGATATCCAGCGCATTTTTGCCAACAACTATTTTCTTTAAATTTTTTTCAATAAAATATGCAGACGAAATATCAGCATAACTGTAACCAATACCTGATTTTTCGCCTGCATTTATTTCCACTAGCACCATTGTAGTGCTTTCCCACTCAATGGTTCCGTCTGACTCAGGTGCATCCGTAGGTATTGTGTATGCCGAAACTTTTAAGTCTTTAATATTAATTGCTTCATCTTTCATTAATGAAAAATAGTTGACATTTCACTTTTCCAGCTTGACTTAATTATTTCCCATTCGTCAGGATCTCCTTTCAGTAAAGTCTCGCCATATTTTACCATCATCTTAAATGAAATATGTGGTGGAAGAGGCGGTACATTAGGATCAGTAATTACCTCCAACACTGTTGGCCTGTCTGCGGAAAGAGCTTCATCCCAACCATCAGAAATATCGTCCGGATCATCTACGCGAATACCTTTTAATCCCAATAGCTTTGCGTATTCTGCATAAGGGAAATCCGGAACATCCTGGGATCCGGAAAATTTAGGATCTCCGGTCATCACCCTTAGTTCCCAACTTACCTGTGCCAGGTCATTGTTGTGAAGCACCAAGATTACTAAACGCGGATCTTTCCATCTTTTCCAATATTTTGAAATGGTTATGAGTCCGTTATTTCCAAGCATCTGCATGGCGCCATCGCCGACCATGGCGATTGGGATTCTATCCGGATAAGCAAATTTTGCGGCTATCGCATAAGGCACGCCCGGGCACATCGTAGCAAGATTGCCGGATAAAGAGGCTTTCATTCCTTTACGGATTTTGAGATGGCGTGCAAACCAGTCTGCGGAGGTACCGGAATCAGAAGAGAGGATACAATTATCAGGCAGTTTAGGCGATAGTTCCTGGAAAACCCTTTGTGGATTAATGGGTTTGGCGGAATCCTTTGCTCTCGCATCCAAAAGTTCCCACCATTTTTTCATGCCTTTTTCAATTCCTTCACGCCAAGAACGATCTTCTTTTCTTTTTAAATGAGGAATAAGGGCTTTTAAAGTTTCTTTACTACCGCCTACTAAATTTATTTCCATCGGAAAACGTAGGCTTAACATTTTTCCATCAATATCGATCTGCACGCCTCTTGCCTGTCCTAACTTTGGCAAAAATTCAGAATAAGGAAAACTGCTTCCCACCATCAGCAACGTATCGCAATCCATCATCATTTTATAACTTGGTTCCGTGCCTAATAAACCAATTGCGCCGGTTACATAGGGAAGATCGTCGGGTAAAACCGCTTTTCCAAGCAGCGCTTTTGCAACACCCGCACCCAACAATTCAGCTACCTCTATTACTTCGTCTGCGGCATCTAACGCACCCGCTCCGACCAGGATCGCAACTTTTTTACCCGCATTTAATAAATCAGCAGTTTTGATCAATTCTGAATCAGGCGGAACTATTCGCACTACCGGAAAACCAATTCCCGTATGAATGGTACCGTGTCCGCGTGGTGGCTCTTTGGCGTCCATTTCCTGGATATCATTAGGAATCACCACACAGGTAACCGTTCTTTCGGCTTTAGCAATTCGGATAGCACGATCCAGTAATTGCTGCATTTGCGAAGGCACAGACACCATGTGAATATATTCATGAGCCACGTCTTTATACAAACTGTTTAAATCAACTTCTTGCTGAAAAGCGCCACCCTGCGACTCCCTGGCCGATTGGCCTACTATCGCGACCACCGATTGGTGATCCATTTTTGCATCATATAATCCGTTAAGAAGGTGAATAGCACCGGGGCCGGAGGTGGCCATACACACTCCTACTTCTCCCGTAAACTTTGAATGTGCACAAGCCATAAAGGCTGCATCTTCCTCGTGTCTTACCTGGATAAAATCCATCTTATCCTTCGCACGATCGAGGGCGCCGAGAATGCCATTAATACCATCGCCGGGGAAACCAAAAATGCGCTTAATATTCCATTCTAATAATCTTTCAATTAAGAAATCACTTACTTGTTTTGCCATAAAAAAATTTTATTAATAGATGAAAAAAATTAGGAAATCCTAAGTCATCATAGGTGAGTACATCAAGATGCAGGGGGTTTCTCTTATACGATTGCCAATCAAAGAGCGTGCCTATAAAAAACCTGTAGTTAAAAAAGCGGGTTTGAATTACTTATACTATTTGTATTACTTGTATTAGAAGTAATACAAATTCTTTCCTGCCTGTTTTTTTTAACTAAGGGAAGACAAAAATTTTTACACAATTTGTTTTATCGGGAAAATTTTTCTCCGATTTGAAAAACGCATGTTTGGTATTTTTTTTATTCGAGTAATTTATGTTATCAACTACTTTTTATGGAGCTGCGCGATAGAATTATTTTATTTGGTAAACCAACAATAGGGGATCTTTTTCCCTAAATGGCAAGCTAATATGTCTCGCATAAAGTACAAAAGCAGGCAATTTATAAATTTGAATATTGACATAACAATTATCTGTAAACGAATATTTAATCCTTATTTCTATTTTCTTTTAAATTACCAATAGGCACAATGTTTGATGTCGCATTAAAATAGTTGTCTTTAAAAAGATCAAAACTTTTTAATGATAAACAGAATGTGTTTTATGCAGTTACCGGAGAATGAGTTTCATTTTTACTGAAGTAAATGGTTTTCTTTTTAAAGGAGATTTTAAAAAATATTCATTTAAAAAGGAAAGTAATGTTTTATAGGAGGAAAAGATAATAATGTTTTTGAATAAAGATATAACCCAGATATGCATAAAAGGAACCGTCCGGACGAAAAAAAAGTTAACAGATTTTTAAAAATAGGGTCTAATAAGAAAGACAAGAATTGAAAAATAAAATAATAAATCTATATCGATTTTAGCCGATTTCCATCAACAACTTTTTGAAGTTGACTAATGTCAATCTAAAATTTTAAATTAAATCAAATGAACACAATGAAAGATTCACAAATTCAGTCAAATTCTGATAACTATGATTATGTAGTGGTGGGTGCAGGGTCAGCAGGCGCAATTGTTGCGGCTCGCCTGTCTGAAGATCCAAAGATTAAAGTTCTGCTTCTTGAAGCCGGACCCAAAAATAACAGTTACTGGTCTAAAATACCCCTCGGTTTTGCAAAGATTATTTTCATGCATAAGTATATGTGGTGGAAACAATATTCAGAACCTGAGCCAGGGCTGGATAACAGAAAATTTCCACTTCTTCATGGAAAAATAATGGGCGGTTCGAGTTCAATCAACGGGTTGGTTCAGGTAAGATGTTCTCCAACTGATTATAATACATGGGAAAAAATGGGCGCTGAGAGCTGGGGATACGAAGATGTGTTACCCTACTTTAAAAAGTATGAACACGATCACCGTGGAGCAAGTAAATATCATGGCGAAAGCGGCCCAATTGGAATTGAATTAGCACAGTGGAAAAATCCTCTCGCTGATACGTTTATCACTGCAGTAGTGGAAAGCCTCGGCGTTCCCAGAAATGACGACTTTAACGGGCCGACTCTTTTAGGCGCGGGGTATTGGGATCTCATTACATGGAAAGGACACCGTTCCTCTACTTCAACCTGCTACATTAAACCAAATCGTGATCGTCCTAACTTAACTATTATCACTAAAGCCTTTGCTACAAAAATTGAATTTGAGGGTAAGTCAGCAGACGCAATTATTTATGAACGGGATGGAAAACTTCACCGGGTTAGAGCCAATCGTGAAATCATTTTAAGTGCAGGTGCGTTAGGGACACCACAATTGCTTCAATTATCAGGAGTTGGTCCCGCAGACTTATTAAAAAAGTACGGTATTGATGTGTTGCTTGATTTAAAAGGGGTAGGTGAAAACCTAATGAATCACCCGCAGGTATCCCGAAAATACACGACGTCAAGCAAGTACACCTTCAATAAACAAGTAGGCAACATATTCTCCCAGGCATGGTCCGGAATCAAATATTATTTGGGAGAAAAGAACAGTCCGTTAAAGGTTGGCGCAGCTATGGCCGGGGCATTTTTATACACAAAAGAAGGATTGATAGCTCCGGATATTCAACTGCATTTACTTCCATTCATGCAAGGCAAAAAAGTTTGGAATCTTGCTAAGGTTTCCGGATTCCATTTGAGTATGTACCAGGTTCGCCCCCTCAGCCGTGGACGCGTTCAAATCACCTCAACCAACCCGAAAGACAGCCCGTCATGTTTGTTCAATCATTTAACTGCGAAAGAAGATGTTCATACTATGATGGAAGGATTGAAAATGGTTAAACGAGTCGGTGATGCAATGATGGGTAAATTCAATATCAAAGAAGTTGCACCGGCATCTGACGGTGACACCGATGAAGGGTTGCTTAATTACATTCGTAAAAACGCCTTTATCGCCCACCATTTTGCCGGCACTGCGCGCATGGGCAACGATGACATGTCTGTAGTTGATCCCCAGTTGCGGGTACATGGTTTGAACAAACTGAGAGTTATAGACGCATCGGTGATGCCGACTCTTTCATCAGGTAATATTAATGCAGCCGTTCTCATGATTGGTGAGAAAGGAGCAGATTTGGTAAAAGCCGGATGATGTCATATAAATCAACAAATAAGAAATGCCTGACATCTCGGAAGTGATTGGTCGTGATAAAACTGAGGAAGTAACATAAATCTTCCGGAGTATTTTTTAAATTAAATAAAGGTGAAAAATTTTCCCGGTTTATTTTATCGGGGAAATTTTTCTTCAATTTCAAAAACGTATGTTTGGTATTTTTTTTCTACTAATGTATGCTATCAGCTATTTTTAATAGAGTCGAGCGATAAGATTTATATAATTATTTCATCTGTTACCCCATGAACAACGGTCTCTTTTGGACTAAAAGACAAACTAATACGACTGGCGATGAGAACAAAAGAAGAGCTATTTGTAACAAAGAATACTGATCTAACGGTTATCAGTAAACGAATAAATAATCCTTATTTATATTTTGTCAAAATTGCCAATAGGCACAATGTTTGATGTGCTATTAGAATCGTTTATGTTAAATAAATCAAAACTTTTTAATTGTAACAAAACTTTTTCTTATTACCTTAGCAATCTCTTTTATTATACCGGTAAAGAACTTAATAAAATCAAGTTCTTAAGCAATGATATTTTTTTCAATTGTTGAATCTTTTTATTTAAAAAAGTGAATTAAAATTTCAGGTCCGTCCTGATAACCATCGGGGTTAGAAACGCTTAATAAAATCTGATTAATGATTAATAAATGTTTAAATCAATTCTATATTTTCTGAATCCAATTCTGTTACAATCGGTTGAAAATCCTGCGTCGCAGCAAGCAGACAGAATCAATAAGCTGTTTAATTATTTTAATGTTGCTGCAGGTGCGATGCTTTTACTAGTAATTTTTTTGATAGTATATATCTGTATTAAATTCAGGCAAAAAAAAGGCGAAACGGATGAGCCGGTGCAAACATCCCACAATAACAAGCTTGAGGCGGCGATGATTGGCGGCCCTACTTTGTTACTTGCGTTTTTCTTTTATCAAACTGTTACTACGATGAATGCAGTGTCTCCTTCAGTTCCAAAAGACAGGCAGCCCGATGTAATTATCACCGGGCATCAATGGTGGTGGGAAGTAGATTATCCGGGAGCTAATGTAGTTGCTGCTAATGAAGTGCATTTGCCGGTGGGCAAACAATTATTGATGGAAATGCGCTCGGCAGATGTGATACATGATTGGTGGGTGCCGCAGTTGGGAAATAAAATGGACCTTATTCCTAATCATCCTAATTACTTATGGCTTAACATTCATAAACCTGGTAAATATATCGGCGCTTGCAGTGAATTTTGTGGAGCACAACATGCCTGGATGCGTATAAACGTAATTGCTCAAACCGACAGTGATTTTAATAAATGGCTTGCTGCAAACGCAACGGCTGCCGTACAGCCCACGGACGAATTAGCCATGAAAGGCGCTGAATTAATTCAATCAAAGTCTTGTGGAAGTTGTCATCGAATTGTAGGAACAGTTGCTACTTCAAACGTAGGTCCTGATCTTACTCACCTGGCAAGCAGGCACACGCTATTAACAGGATTAATGGAAAATAATGAAAACAATTTATTCAAATGGATCAGTCATCCGCAGGAAGTGAAACCCGGTGCTCACATGCCTGATTTTAATTTGGATAAGGATTCAGTAAATGCGATTGTACATTATTTGGAAGAATTGAAATGACTAAAAGAGAAACCACGAATGACGCAAATTGCAGTCGGGTTCAGGGACGCACTTATTGATTTTTTGAAATAAATACCGTGGGTATTTTTTAAATCAGTGATTAATGATCTGAAAACTAAGAACGCATGTAACTATCGAGAAGAGTTATCAGCAGATTTCAAATAGGAAAGAAAAAATAAAAAGTAATTGCCAATAAAAAATCAATTTGTTTATTAAAATGAGCGAATCAATTTACATACCCGAACCGTCAAAATCATTTCCAAGCATAAGCGTTACCGGCGATCAGGGTTTGCTGCAATGGATATCTAGCGTAGATCACAAGATGATTGGCATCATGTATTTATTGGTGGCGCTGCTATTCATGATAATTGGTGGAGTGGAAGCATTGCTGATGCGCATCCAATTAGCCGAACCATTGAATCATTTTATGGGGCCTGAGGCCTATGATCAATTCTTCACGATGCATGGG